>JAPLSW010000003.1 GCA_026398435.1 Chlamydiota bacterium
AAAAAGGCTTTATTAGAGGCTGTCTTGATCTGTTTGCAAGGTAAATGGATTTTAGATAGGCAAGGATTGCATTGCACGATTCAAGTAGAGGGCTTTTTGGTGGATTGCCATAGAATTGAGTAATAAACTTAACGTAAAAGCAGTAACTCTCATATTCTTTTGCATCGTCTAGCCCCATTGATCCTTTATATTGGGCAACTTTTCCGAGGAGCGCCCTTGCATCGAGAATTAGGCCCCTCATGCCAAAACTTAAAATCAGAGTGATATTATCTTTTTCCTCTCTAAAAAGTCTTCTTTGATCGGCTTCAGGTAAATGACTTATCGCCTTCATCAGATTTCGGCACATTTTCCCAACACTGTCCGCCCCGGCAAGACTTAGACAGTTCTCTTGTCTCATTAAGTTCATAACGTGGCCAAGTGCTTGTTTTGCGACACGATAAGTCGGATTGGTGGCCTTAGCAAACTCAGCTAAAGCTAATGCCATTACACCGACTTCTGAAGGGGTGGTGGTGGAGTCTCTTGATGACCCAGGAGTTGGAGCTTCTGCACTTACGAGTCTAGCTGTTGCGGGTCCAGGTATTGCGGTTGAACCTGCACCTGCACCAACTCCGGTTGGAGGATCGCGTGGTCGTGGTGGTGGGTGCGGTGCACGCACTGATGCGGCTGTTGGAATAGGGGCTCTAAAACCGGGTAGAGGCGGTGGGGGTATAGTTCTAGTTTCTGATGCCGTGGGAGGAGTTGCCCGGTGAGCAGTTGCAGCGACAGGCGCAGCAGCAGTGCAAATTATAGTTGGGATGCGATCTTGATGAGTTTCGATTGGGAGCCGAGCTGAAATATAGTCGGAAATTCTCATTAATTGAGGTTGGGAAGGCTGATTATGCTGTAAGGTGTACACGATGAGGAGGGTTTTTTTTGCTATCTCTAAATCGATAGGGGGGTGGGATTCTATGTCAGCCCAGGCTAGTACAATTTTATTGGTAAATGTAGTGCGTTCGATGGTCGTTAGCGGTAAGGGATCATTATGCTCAAGTTTATCATACATAGATTCAAAATTAAGATTTTCGAGTTTAGACAAATACTCTGGTATAGGAGGTTTGCGTCCATCAGTCGCTATATTATGAGGGATTTTTTCATAGATCTCATAATTTACTTTTAGGGTTAAATCGGTAAAATTCATAGTAGGGGTAGGTAATTGAGTTTCAAGAGAAGAATATAGTTTTTCGAGTTTATCAAGTGTAATTTCAGGAAGTAATGTTTGTAAGCCAAGAGAGTATAATTTAGCTGCTGCATGTTCCATCTTTGTTCTAAGATCATCTGTAAGAGAGCTCTGAGTTTTTAAAACATTCCAATTTTTGGATAATTCTTCTGCGTGAGCTGTAACTATTGGATCTCGCGCTGTTGCACGAATGATAGCTTCGCAAAGACTAGATACGTGCGTGGCGCTAGGAATAGGTTCTGGTGGCGGAGCTGGGGCTGCCGGTGGTGACCACCAATTTCCTATTTTTTTGAATATGTTCATATTTATAGTAGAGAGTGAATTATTTAATTTAGTCAATACTTACGTATCATGATTAAACTAGGTTGATTAGGTCTATTAATCGGGGTGTGGTGAAAAATTTGTAAGTCAGAAAGACTTTCAATCCAGCCCAAAAGCGTGGATTTTTCCCTTAAACCTTCGGGGTGACCTGGATAGATAGTAATTGATAGGAGCCCTCCGTGGGAAAGGATTCGGATGGCATTTTCGCAACTTTTTAGGGTTGATTCTGATAGAGTTGTTTTGTCTAGATCGCCGCCAGGGAGGTAACCTAAGTTATAAACAATCAGTGAGGGTGAAATGTTAGGTGGAAAGGTTTCGTGGGAAGCTTCATGGAGAGTGATTCGTTTTTGTAAAGGAAGGGGAAGTGAGGTAAGTCTTTCTTGGGTAGTAATAATCGCATCAGCCTGTATATCAAAGGCATGTACCCATCCCGAATTTGGTGTTAATACACATTTAGCAAGAAAAAGGGTATCATTTCCGTTGCCAGCGGTTGCATCTATGCAGGTCATCCCGGGCTTTAAAAAATCTTTCCATATAAGATGTGCTAAGTGTGTGTGGTACATTGTTCTTGATCCAAATTAGTACTATGTTATAACATACAGGTCCC
>JAPLSW010000035.1 GCA_026398435.1 Chlamydiota bacterium
TCGGAACTGAGTCGGCATTCCGAAATGGCTATATATTCTTGCTGATCGTTTACAAACATTAACTTATGTGTTCCTTTGTGTTTGTGTTCTGGTGAAGTGCTCCCTAATTAGGAAGCCCCTAGATCTTTTAGTCTAGGGGAGGCTTCACATTAGTACTTTACGATCTTAGGTCTTCGCCGATTCAAGATGGAACCCAGAAAGAAGAGGTTCTAAACCTTGAAGTTTTCATCTTCGGGGTTCTTCAGGATTCATTCGATCACGCTGCCGGGTTTAGGAAATAAATGCTTTATTCTGAATAAGCTTATTCTTGTCATATTTGAATAGGGCCTTTTAAGTACCCGGAACCGCAGAAGTTCAGGGTTCTCTTCCGGGTTCCTTAAGGTAAGTAAGCCTTGATAAGCCCCTGAAGTGCTCCCTTTTTTTCAAGGAAGTCGATCGCAATAACTCCTAAACAAGTAGCAATCACCAATATAATTAAAGCCCGTCCCTTCATCGAACTATAAAAGGAATCCCCTTTAAGACGCCAAGCCATAAGAGAGGGCAAAATCCCTAGCAATATTGCAACAAGAACACCCGCATATTGCAGAGCTAGATAAAATCCCCTTTCATAAGTGAAAACAAACACTAGTGGAGGAACAAAAGTCAAACCAAAAGCCATAAGCCTTCCTTCCCACGATTTTTTTATTTTTAAACCGTCTGTTAGAAAATCAGAAAGACTTAGGGATATCCCTAAAAAGGAAGTAACTATAGCAAAGAAAGAAAAAATCAACGCTCCCTTAGCAATTAAGGGATTATTTAGCATAAGAGATAGTGGCTCTGTGGCGGCCACTCCTTGTATCCAACTTTGAGATAAATAGGCTTGTGGGACCACTCCAAGCACAAGCAATTGCCAGGAAAGGTAGATCACAATGGGAAGAATACTTCCCCAAATAATCGTCTTTCTTAGAAGTTTTCTATCATGATTGAGATAGGTCGTAAGACTTGGGATAATGATATGATAGCCAAAAGATGTGAATAGTACCGGAAGAGATAGGAGGCTTGCAGAAAAATCCATGTGAGTAAGAAGAGAAACATCAATATGTGATGGGACAAAAGCGACCAGCAGTACATAGGAAAGGCCAAGGCCTATCATGAGTAGCCGGTTGATGTAGTCAACTCCCCGAGTTCCTAAATAAATAAAACTCCCAAAAGCCAAGGGAAGACAAAATCTACCTACTGCAGCAGGTAGCGGATACCCTGTCAAAGCAACGAATGCTTTTTCAAAAAGAGGAGCACTTGCCGCGATGTATGCAGCAAGAAGGGAGTACAGTAGTAGTAGATAGAAGATCCAAGTAGCAATTTTCCCAATGAGACCGAGCGTCCTTCCGGCCATAGAAATCAAGTTAGGCTCACCGCGAACTTCTAGGTTTACATCCAAAAAGAAAAATGCGGTACAAAGCATTAAAAGCCAGCATCCCAAAAGAGCAAGAACGGATGGAAGAAATCCCCCAAAGGAGGTAATCACAGGAAGTGCGAGCATACCAGCACCAATGGTCGTTCCTGCTACTAAAAGAACTCCTCCTACGAAACGGATATTGTTAATGGGTAACATTATTTATACCTGAAGTGATAAGAGTTTTTAGTGCGGTAGCTTTACAAGCCCAAGCATTGTCGAGAGTTGAAAAAGCAGGATGAATAAGGCAAATCCAAAAATTATAGATAACGCCATTTTCCCCCCAGGCATCTCGTACGGGGAAAACTGCTCTTTTCTGTATCTACCGATCCAAACCATGAGTACCGGCAAAATACCAAAAAGGATCACGGCGCAAATACCACCAGCAAAATTTAAGGCTTTGAAAAATAGCTGAGGATAAATAAGAGAAAGGAGCAGCGGGGGAGCAAGGGCCAAAATACAGAGTAAGACACTTTCTTTTTTCTCTTTAGTCACCTTAAATCCATCTGCTAAGAAATGGACAAGACTTAGCGACTGGGCAAGAAATGAGGTAAGTATAGCAAAGAAGGCAAGCCCTTCAGCAAAAAGAGAAATCCACGGGGATTTAACTACCATAGACAGAGCTTGGGATCCCTCTCTATCCATTTTAAAGGATTCAAGAAGTCCTGAACTTCCACCGATCGGAACAATGCCTAAAACGATGATCTCCCAAATAAAATAGATCAGAAAGGCTGATAAGCTCCCCGCAATAATGGTAATCCTCACCCTTTTCAAATCTCTATTCATATAGGCGGTAAGGCTCGGTATCATATTATGAAACCCAAAGGAGGTAATCAAAATAGGCAATGAAAATAAGGCCTTAGAAGTATCCGTATGCAGGAGTAATTTCGGCTTTATGTATTTGACACCGATTAAAATGAGCGATAGGAAAAATAGGATTTTTCCTATCATCAAAACCCGGTTCCATAGATCCACTTTCCTTGTACCAAAGTAGATCACCACACCAAAAAGAAGGACGAAAAATAAGCTGCCGGTCCAAGAAGGGATATGGGCACCAAAAGCGCCTGAGACAAACGTAGAAAAAAGGTTTCCACTGCCTGATATATAGGCTATAAGCAGCGCATAGAAAAGGAATAAATAGGTAATCCAGCAAAGAACTTTGCCCCCTTTGCCAAGGGATTTCTCAATCATCGTAATCATGTTCACTTGATGAGGAAACCATCCGTTTACCTCAACAAGAAGCAGCCCCGTGAGTGTCATAAACACCCAGGCACAGAAAAACATAAGAAGAGAAGGGAAAAATCCGGCAATCCCAGTAATGATCGGAAGACCAAGCATTCCAGCTCCAATGCAACTACCAGCAATGAGTAAAACTCCTCCAAATATGCTGCCCGGCTTATTCATTAGCAAGGCCCCTTGCCTGCATTTTTTCCACGGTGCGAATTTCTTGGCCAAGACGTCCTAGCTCATACCCTTCATAATCGACATATTTAAAGAATCTCTCATAAGCCGGGATCGCCAGTGATACTTGCTTTGCCATCTCTTGAGCGATATAACGGTAGGCTGGATGGCCGGCAGGTGAGGATCTCAACTCACACATCCATATAAGCTCTCTTAAGGACACATGAAAATACCAATGGATATTGTATGCCATAGGAACGATATACTGAGCTTCTTCTGGCAGTTCTTTTACGATTGTATCAAAAACAGCTTTAGCCTGATCAAGAGCATCTGTATAAGGTTTTTCCATTTCAGTATCTTTAAGTTCATTTGGAACGTAATACCCAAAATCACAGGTGAGAAACTGCCTGTCTTGCGTAAGCATACGATGTCTTTGAAGATCTCGGTAGATACCAAAATCGGCTAAGATCTCAAAAGTAAACATGGTATGTTCTAGAGCTCTTGGACCTTTATGACGTCTATTTTCACGGTTATTGCAAATAGAATCGAAAATCCGTCCGATCTCTTCTTGAGGCAGATCCTTGCAATATTCTTGCAACTCCATGAGCCCTACTTGAGAGTGGGGGAATAATAGGGCGGCTGCAATTTTTGCAGGGGATTCTGGATCGTAACTCATTAGGCGGATGCCGGCATTTTCCATCTTGCCGATCTCTTCAGAATGCTTACTCGTAAATTGCTTAAGTTCTGACTGAACCTGTTCCTGAAATTGATGAAAGGACCTCTGGTATTTATGAGAAGGCTCGGCTCTTCGAACAAAGGACGGAATGACTTTAGAAAGCTCAGAATAAGATTTTCTACCGACATCTTGCATTTCGGCAAGGCTGTGACCATTGAGTTTTTGGATGAGCGTTTCAAAAAACCGACCATTACCAAAGACTCCCATATTTGTAAGGGAGCTTGCTGGAAGAAGGCCTCGAAGGCAGTCGAGAACTTTGGCTCTAAGCGCGGCTGTATAGGCAACTTTAGAAATTTCATGGTCTTTAGGAAATTTTTTTTCCATGAGCTCAGTAAGAGGAGGAATCAATTGAGAATAGGTATCAAAAAGCATGTTACAGGTTTTTATATACTCATCTCGATAGGCAGAGGTCATAAGTATAGGCTCTCTAATATAGAGGTATTCCCCATCCACTTTCTGATCAAAATAAATATATCTTGTCGACTTCTCAAGGGGAGATCCCCCGATCCTTGCATCTTCAATAACTTTAGCAGCAATCATTGAAATATTTTCAAGAGCCAGGTGGGCTCCACCGAGCTCTCCAATAGAGTCATCTCCATAACCATCAAGGATTCGATCATAAAAATTTTGCGCTTTTTTAATCGCCACCACTTGATCTTCATTATCTTGATCTTCGACTTGTGACTGGCCAGCTATTGCTAAAAAGGCAGTTTCTTCATTGAGAATAAATTCTTTAAGAAGAAGAGATCTGAGCCCCAGGCTCGATCTTGAGTAGCGGGAAAAAAGAGCCCCCTTAATAACTTCAGGGAGATTGCGCAAAGCAAAAATATTGCATGTCGTACTTGTTACGTAGCGTCCAAGCACCTTAATTTGACCTTCTGAAAATTCTTCGTAGCCTTCAATCATAACGAGACCTCATTCTTAAAAGTAGGGATTAGCCTGGCATATTCTTCGTCGTCTAGCAAGTGAAAAATACCCTAAGGCGAAATTTGCAGTTTTTTTTATACTACCAATGACTAATAATCCTTCCTAGCGCAAAGTCAATATAAGGATTTTTTTATGCTCAAAAGACCAAGAAGAAATAGAAAAAGCCCCTCCATAAGATCACTTGTCCAAGAGACCCATCTTAAACCTGAAGACTTTGTCGTCCCCTTCTTTCTGATCGAAGGGAATTCGAAAAAAGAATCTATACCAACGATGCCGGGAATTTATAAATACACCCCTGATCTTTTAGTTAAGGAAGCGGAAGCTCTCCATAAAAAAGGGATCCCGGCCATTGCCCTTTTCCCAAGCTTTGTCAAAGGGCAAAAAGATGAACTAGGGAGCCTTGCTCTAAACGAAGAAGGTCTCATCCCTAAAACTCTAGCTTTACTAAAAAAAGAAATCCCATCTCTCTGCCTCATCGCAGATGTGGCTCTTGATCCCTACACCTCTCATGGTCATGACGGTATTGCTAATAGCAAAGGGGAAATCCTAAATGATGAAACAGTAGAAATCCTTTCCCGGGCAGCACTTCTCTATGCAGCCTCCGGCGCGGACTTTGTCGCCCCAAGCGACATGATGGATGGAAGGGTTGAAAAAATCCGAAAACTGCTCGATCAAAATAACATGAGCCAAACAGGGATCATCTCCTATACTGCTAAATACGCCTCTTCTCTTTATGGCCCTTTTAGAGATGCACTCGGATCAAGCCTGCAATTCGGAGATAAAAAATCGTACCAGATGAATCCGGCCAATATTCGAGAAGCCCTAATAGAAGCCGCTCTCGATGAAGCAGAAGGGGCCGATGCTCTTATGGTAAAGCCCGCTGGTTTCTATCTAGATGTCATAGCAAAGCTAAAAGAAAAATTCTCACTTCCTATATGCGCTTATCAGGTAAGTGGAGAATACGCGATGATTAGGGCGGGTGAGGAAAAGGGGATGTTAGATGCTAATAAAGTCTTTTACGAATCCCTTCTTAGCATAAAAAGGGCTGGAGCTGATTTTATATTTACCTATGCCGCTCCTTTTATTCTCGACATGCTCTAAGGGAGTTTTATCCTCTCCTCATAAAGAGTGTAGTACAGCTTCTTACCAGTCTCTGCGCTTGCTGCTTGGTCTCTAAGCCATGCAGCCATTGCATAGCCGACATAATTGCGGCTACTTTGCTTTAAGAACATATCTAGAGGGATGAGGAAAGCAAACCCCTTATCGTGATACTTTCTGCCATGAATCTTTTCGCTTGCATTTGTCCAGGAATACCAAAGAGAACATCGCATACCACTTGCAAAGTACCTACCTACTTCAACTCTTGCCCCCTTATCTTTAGCAAGGAATTGTCCTATCTTTACTTTGCAATCAATGGACAGAGGGCGGAAGTCATAGTAAAGATCCAGGAAATATTGGAAGCCGGTAAAAGGATGATACTTTACTTTAGAGCCATCAAACTTTGGCACCTTATGAAAAAAACTTACCCCATCATAGTGTCTTTTCCAAACGACGGCAGTCTCAATTCCCACAGCAAAATTTGAGCCCACAGGATAATATAACGCCTCTGAGGCAAGCCCCGCATATGCGGTTTCGAAATAACCCGCGGCCAGGCGTACAAACCGCCCTTTACCGGCATTCCATCCCTTCTGGGTAAAGGCCTGCTCTAAATGAAGACTATTGCTTTGGTAGTATTTAATCGAGTCAGTACGCACAACAAACAACTGGGAAGGGTGATACCTGTCAACACCCGTCATTCCTGCTGTACTCGACTTTATCGCATAACTACCCTGTAGTTTATAAAAGACTTCTTCAAAGAGGTATCCCTCTTGGGAAGCAACGGCGCTTACATTATATTTAAACTTCCCTTGGGTACTTCCAAAGAAGCTGATAAAGCGAGGCCTAACCGTAAATGACCAGATCTCCTTTTTTCTCTGAAAAAGGAGCATGGCTTCATAATCACTTGGAGCCTTAGGAGCTTCTTCAATAGGGGCAAGTGCTTGGAGCTCAAATCTTCCGATTTGGCTTTGCCTGAATTTATACAGGTCTTCCGTCCTATAATGATAGGCCTGGCAAGGGAGGGCGTCAGCATCTATAACGACCGTGATACTATGAATATCCGCCGGAGTTATTGCGGCTAAAACATTTTGGACTCTTTCCCGAACAACTTCATTGATTCTATAGCGGTTGTTAACAATCTTAAGCCAAAGGTGCTTTTTGCCATTTTTATCAAAAGACAGGTACGCTGTATAAAGGTCGAGACCCTGGTCGCTAAGGGCATAAGCGATCTCTTGGGCAAAGTCCGCCTCAGGGCGGGCAGGCCCTAGGGGCTCGGTATCCACTGGCGTCTTATAATTGATAGGGTCATCAACTTTTGGAAAAATTCCTTCGAAAGTACCTAATGGTACTCGAAGAGATCCGGTCGCAGCAATTTTCTCTCCGCGCACTGAGCTTACAGAGACCTGCAAAGTATCTCGAATAAGCCAGTTTACCCCACCATTCAGACGGCTTTTTATCGTCTTTCCCGATGGATGCTCATGGGGATGCTTCTTATAATTATTATCATCATATTCAAGGACGAAGGACAGGTCTTTAAAAAGCTTACTACCCGAGCGTCTAAAAGGAGTCCAAGAGGCACCTCCAAAAACACCCTTCATTCGCCCATTGCCCCAGCCAAGAGATAGTTCGAAATTTGCCTTTAGCCAGGGTTGTGTTACCACAATATATTGGGAGTTAAACCGCTTGGAGCCGATAAAGTCGATAGCTCCCACTGAAATCAAAGGAAGATCTGGACACTGATCCTCAGGAGTAAGGATCCCGAACTTTATATTTCCAATTCTTTCAGCATCATCTCCAAACCCTTCAGCTCCAAAATTTCCTTCAAGAATCCCCTTATATACCACATAGCTTCCTGAGAGCTCTACCCTATCAAGAATCTGCATGTTCAGGCCATAGACATTATAAGGGGGAACATTTCCCCCTCCTATTGCAACAGTGCCAGATTTATTCATTCGAGCAGACGGCATATTGAAATAGCCGATCATCATTGAGGAGTTATAATATAGAGGAAGTTTCTCAACGATCCTTTTATCGATCTCTTCGACAAGCTCTAAATCTTTGAAAAGGGAGCTGCCTTCATTTTCTGTAAAAGGGGGATCGGCAAGACTTCGTATTTCCGAAGCTAAAAGCTTGGAAGAAAGAAAAAGGAGTAATCCCGCCACACAAAAGATGTTCATTAAAAAAATCAGTCTGAGTTCAAAAGAAGACTTGGCAATTCTAAATACAAAAATTTAGTAAAATAAAGAGGTAGAACTTAAAGAGTAAGGTTGTTTTTTGCAAGAGCTAGATGGCGGTAATTATTTCTTAAATCTAATTGAGTTAATTAAGGATCTTTCCTATACTCCCCTGCAAAGAAGACATTAAAAACCGATCTTTCGAAGATTTTGAGGTAGAGTTAAGGTTGTCGATGGTCTTCCTGTCATTTTCAAACTAATCAAGGGTTCAAATGAGTTATCTTAAAGAATTTCTAAAGCACACGTCACATCATGATTATCCCTCTTTTCTCCGTCTTTGGGAGGAATATTGCTCCGGCGATGAACTAGATGGTCCAGAAGTCATAGAAATTCTTAAAGCCGCTAAAGGCTCTGACTTTTCTGACCACTTTGGTAAGCAAGTAGATAGAGTCCTTCCTCTTTGGGAGCAGATGACAGACCTTAGTACAAAGCATGAGATTTTTAAACTTGTCATCGATATTGAGACGATCAACACCCAAAAGCTCCGAGAAATGGTCTACGACTATCTCAAAGAAAAATACGGTAGCGATAAGCATTTCAGTGAAAAAATGAAGCTTATTGGAATGCGTGATAGAGATGGAAAAGAAAGCTTCCAGGGTGCTATCAGCAATTACGAGCTCCTTTCCCACATCAATAAAGGAAAGTTTGTATTTCACACAGGCGGATGGGGTGTTGGAGAGATTGCAGACTTCTCCCTTCTGCGCGAACAGCTCAGCGTCGAATTTGACTACGTCCCTGGGAAAAAGGAAGTTTCCTTTGAAACAGCGTTTAAAACGCTCATTCCTATACCGGATAACCACTTCCTAGCCGAGCGCTTTGGGGCTCCTGATGCACTTGAAAAGAAAGCAAGAGAAGAACCGGTTGTTGTTATAAAAATGCTTCTCCGAGATCTCGGACCCAAAACAGCTGCAGAAATTAAAGACGAACTCTCCGATCTAGTGATACCTGGTACTGAATGGACTAAGTGGTGGCAAAATACCCGCGCGAAAATCAAAAAAGATACAATGATTGAAACTCCGGAAGATATTCGCAAACAGTTTAAACTCAGAAGAAATGAAGTCACTCATGAAGAAACTCTTCAAAAGGCCCTCGATAGCAATCCAGATGCCAATACCCTCATCCAGCTAATCTATTCTTTCATGAAAGATTTCCCTGAAACTTTAAAAAATCAAGAGTTTAAGGCTCTTTTACACTCTAAACTCTCAGAAACCCTTGCCTATCCAGAAATCAGCAAGCCTCAGCAACTACAAATTTATTTCTTCTTGCAAGATCTTGCCTCAGGAAAAAATGAAAATGCCGATAAAATAGTTGAGATCATCAGACAGTTTACTTCTCACTCATCTCTCCAAGAGCTTCTCGATCATATCTCTATACTCTCCTTTAAAAAGAGAGTTCTTATAGAAATCAGAAATTGCAGAGAAGATTGGAAGGATCTTTTCCTCCACATAATTCTGCTTCTCGATCAAAATACACTGAGAGATTATGTGCTCTCTGAACTTCTTTCTGAAAAAGAAGAGGCCGCTGTCAAAGAAAAACTTGTTGAACTATACACTTATCCCGGCAAGTACCCTGAGACATTTCTTTGGTATTTCCAAAAAGTAATGTCCCTCAAGAAAGTTCCCTTCTCTGATGCTCAAGGAAAACTACGCTTTTTCGAATCTCTCCTTATACTCCTTAGTAAGGTAGAAGCTAATCCTGATATGAGAGAAGCAGTGAAAAAAATCCACGCCATACTCGAAGCCGATAGATATGCTCTTGTAAGACAGATGATGCAAGAGGCGACTGTCGAAGAAGTACAAGAGCATCTTCTGCTCTGTACAAAATGCAACTCCCTTGGCGACCATGAAATTAAAATACTCCATTCTTTAGCAGAAGTGGCTCACCCCTCTCTTCTAAAACTAAAGAAATCCAGCAAAGCTAAAGCGGAAGATCTTAATGCTGTTCTTTGGACAACACAAGAAGGATACCTAAAGCTGCAAAATCGAATCCAGCAGATCGCTACCATAGAAATGATAGAGACTGCCAAGGAAATCGAAGTTGCAAGAAGCCACGGAGACTTAAGAGAAAATGCTGAGTTCAAAGCGGCACTTGAAAAAAGAGATCGCCTACAGAATGAACTTAAACAACTCTCCGACCAAATGAGTAAGACTCGAGTCATCACTGAATCTGATATCAATATAGATGAAGTAGGCGTTGGATGTGTTATTGACTGTGAAAACACAAAGGGTCAAAAAGAAACCTTTACCCTCCTTGGACCCTGGGATGCTGATCCTGAGAAAAACATCTTAGCTTTTCAATCCAAACTTGCTCAGTCGATGAAGGGACTCGGTGTAGGGGATAAGTTTGCATTCCAATCAGATGAATATGTAATCACCGGGATCAAAAGCTACCTGTAAAAGAATTCATTCTCTAATATTGCTTTATAGAGTAATAAAGAGTTTGAAATGCACATTCATCCAATGGCCTCTATGGAAATAGTTATTGCAAGTACAAACATGCATAAGATCAGAGAATTTCGCGCAATGCTGAAAGGATTGCGCAATTTCGATGTATTATCTTTGCATGATTTTCCCCAGTATATTCCTTTAGAGGAAGTCGGGGACTCCTTCGAAGAGATCGCAAGTAAAAAAGCGATTCATGCAGCCTCTACCCTTGGAAAGCTTGTTCTTGCTGATGATTCAGGCCTTGTAGTTCCTGCTTTAAGTGGAGCTCCTGGAGTCTATTCAGCCCGTTATGCGGGAAATGAAGCCACCGATAAAGAAAACAGGATTAAACTGCTAAGAGATACAGAGCATCTTCAAGAGGCAGATCGTTTTGCCTATCTAGAATGCTCCCTTGCTCTTGCCGGCCCTGGTGGTCTGAAAAAATGTGTAAAAGGGATTTGCGAAGGGATGCTTCTTACCAAAGAGCGTGGAAGTCATGGCTTTGGCTACGATAGCATCTTTCTAAAACATGACTACAGCAAAACCTTTGCAGAGCTCGAAGAAGACACAAAAAATCGAATTTCCCATCGAAGAAAAGCCTTTGATAAAATGCACATCACCCTGGACACCCTCCCCGAAGATGCACTACTATATCGACGGGTATAACTGGCTTTTTCGCACACCCAAAGCGCCACTTTCCTTTGAAGAAAAACGAAGGCAGTTTATCAAAGACATCTACGATCTAGTAGGGGAATCATCTTGCCTAATAACTATAGTTTTTGACTCTTCCGATCCCACAAGAACCTTAAGCTCTAAGGGGAATTACAAGTCTTTAGAGATCGTATACACCCAAAAAAAACAAACTGCAGATCAGTATATTGAAGAAGCTGTTGAGTACGCAAGCAAACCCCGTAATTTAACAGTTATCACTTTAGACAGGGAACTTAGAGAAAAATGCATTCTTAAGGGAGCATCCGCCCTTTCTATGAAAGAATTTTTCGCGATTTTCCAAAAGAAAAATGAGAAAAGAAAACCCGCGAAACAAGAAGCGGCCTTTAAAAAAATGATGAAAGAATCCCCCTCTCAAATAGCCCGTCTATTAGCTCTTTTTGAAAAAAAACTCTTCGATGACATTCTTTAAGAGACCGCCGATTGCTGCCTTGCAAGGCATACAGACGGGGATACTGAGTGGCTGAGCCTTGTTCCTTGGGATCAAAGTCGTGAATAGCCTCAAAGAAGCGCTAGAGCATATCCAGAAACATAGTAAGGGCCATAGCTATGGCATTTTAACCGATAATCTAGAAAATGCCGAGATCTTCGTGAAGCCTCCCCTAAACTAAAGATTTAGGGGCGTCCGGGAAACCGGAAGTACTTCACAAGAACACTAACAGAAATAGGAGCAACAATGTTAGTAGACGATAGAGTAGAATTGCAGTACGTAAGTACTGCTACAATAGACACTTCAGGATGCCGACTCAGTCCTGAACCCTGTGGTCACGCATTAAACAGCCGTGAGAGGAGTGGCAGTGTGTATGACAAAAAACCTACTACTATCCGTTCGAGAGTAAGTCAGAAAGAGCATTATCATCCTTGGATGTGCTCTCTTATGCATAACCCTCGTTCAGGGGGATACACTTCATGTTAGTGTATGTACTGAACAAAGATGGAAAACCTTTAATGCCCTGCAGTCCTTGCAAGGCAAAAAAGCTGCTAAAAGCAAGAGTCGCTAAAGTTATAAGAAGAGAGCCTTTTACAATCAAACTGCTCTTTGGCTCAGCAGGATATAAGCAAACAGTGACTGTCGGTTGCGACAGTGGTTCTAAGGTGGCAGCATTTTCAGCTACTGCAAATCAGAAAGTACTCTATTTATCAGAGGTGAAGTTAAGAGATGATATAAGATCTAATATGGATCAAAGACGAGCTTATAGAAGGACGAGAAGATCTCGAAATACTCGATATAGAAAGCCTTGCTTTGATAATAGAAGAAGAGATGGATGGCTTACTCCCACTGTTCGAAGCAAGGTAGACTCTCACAAAAGGGAGCTATGTTTCATTAGAAAAATTCTGCCTGTGTCAGATGTCATCATAGAGGTAGCAAGTTTTGATATTCACAAAATTACAAATCCCGAGGTTTTCTCTTCTGGCTACCAAGAAGGGCGGATGAAAGATTTTTATAATGTAAAACAGTATGTTTTACATAGAGATGGATATTGCTGTAAAAAATGTGCCAAAGATAAGACCGAGCTTCATGTGCATCATATCATCTTCCGCTGCAATGGTGGAACAAACTGTCCGGACAATCTCATCACACTATGTGAAACCTGTCATAACTCACTTCACCTAGCAGAGAATGCTGAGGATCTATCCAAAAAATTAGCCTCTAAGCTTCGAAGAAAATCCACACTTGATGCAACACAGGTCTCTACTATTGGATCCTTTTTGAAAAGAGAGGTGCCCTGCACCGAAACATTTGGGTATGAGACAAAGTACAAAAGGGAGCGACTTGGTCTAAAAAAAACTCATTATAATGATGCAATTTGCGTAGGCCTTGAAGAGAAACAAAGCATTCAGCTCAGCTGCACCCTTCTTAAAAAAGTCCATATTGCAAATGGAGATTACCAACTCCGCTGGGGTGCAAGATCAGAAAAAAACCTTCCTACCGGTAAAATCATGGGAATCAGAAAATTTGACAAAGTAGTATCCAATGGGACAACAGGATTTGTCAAAGGACGAATGTCGAGCGGTTATGCCATCTTGATGGATATCGATGGCAAAAAGCTCGATCTAAAACCCATCCCTAAACTGTCTAAGCTTAAACGAGTAGCTGCCAGGAAATCATGCCTTACAAGTCAGATTCACATCGAAAACATCTTATCCAATACCACATCATTTTGGTCGTTAAATACAGAAAAAAACTTTTCCTCAATGAGGCAATCGGCATATGTGTGAAGGAACTTATGAAAAAAATAGAATCCACCGCTGATTTTACCATTGAAGAAATGGAACTAGATACTGATCATTTGCATTTAATGGTCATGTCAAAGCCCAATATAAGCCCTACTCAAATAGTGAGAAAACTAAAGCAAGAATCTACAATCGGTATGTGGAGGCTCTTTCCGAATGAGCTCAAAAATCACTATTGGAAAGAGAGAACCTTTTGGACAGATGGATATTTTGTTTCAAGCATAGGAGAAGTCTCAGCTGAGACGCTTAAGAACTATATTCAAAATCAAGGATAGCGATTCATCCGCAGGACTAAAGATCCAGCGGTTTTCTCGTTGAAAAATCTATAAAATCGGTAGACTCAGCGGCCGTTTATTGATAGAGGCCAATTTGGGCTAGGATCGGATGTCGCTATTAGCACTCAGAAGCTGCACTCTAGAAGGCCTATGGGATTAAAAGAGCTTACTACCTATAAGTGGATCATCCGGAGTGATTACCAAGTTAGATCCTAGGTTTTTTTAACTCGCTTTTTAGATTTTACTGACCGCTTGAGTTTTGCAGAGGGCTTGTTTAAAGCAGCTTGTATTTTTTTTACTTCTTCTAACTCTAAGTCGGTAAATTCTACAACTTCCTTTAAAGGGCGTTTCTTTTGGAGCATTTTCTCTGCCATCTCTATCTGTTTCTTTCTTGCCCCTTCGGCTAGTCCTTCAGCCTTGCCTTCAATTTTACCTTCAACTTTACCTTCAATGAATTTTTGCCCTAAAGAAGATAAGTAATCGTTTATTCTTTTTTCAGACTCTTCATAGCTTTGTAATTCTTGAGTACTCCAATGAAAGCGATCGAGTTCCTTATAGGCTTTTTGTATGATAACATCTTTACCGATGATCTTATCTAACTCTTCAGGAGACGTTTCTTGGGCATGCTTAAAGAAGTAGCACCATTTTTCTTCTACGCTAGAGAGTTCATCAATCGTTTTCTTAAATTTAGGAAGTTCTATGAAGGTAAAGGAAAAATCCTTGAGATCGTGTTCGTGCGATTCTCTGTCTAAAATAACGTGATCCGACTTATACCTTTTTTTATCAGGGAACATAGTAAAATCCGCAATGGCTATAAAAACGACCTCTTTGAGGTCAGGGTATTTGTCTCCGACCTCTGCTTGGGAGCAGTACGTTTTAGATGCGTAGTACTGCGCTCTTTTCTCAAAACCCATCGTTCTGGCAACCTGCATCTCTACAATATAACGGCTCCCTTGCTCATCTTTGCACAGGATATCTACAATGCTTGTTTTCTGAGCGGCAATCACGGGATCTTGGATAGTCTTTAAAAATTCCACTTCTACAATAGGTTGATTGCTTCTAAAAACAAGAATGTCATTAAGAAAGTGGATCAGAATGTCTTTATTTTTTTCCGTCCCAAAAATTGTCTTAAAGGCTACGTCGTTTGTTGGATCTAGATATTTTGTGAGCATGGAAAGGTTTCCTTAAAAAATATCCATAATTATACCAGTAGATCTGGTAAGGTCGCAATATTTTTTTAATAATTGGTCAATCTAAAATATAATAGGAGTAATAGCTCATTGTAAAGTTAATTCTATAACATGCTGCTATAGGAGGTTGCATAGGGTTCTGTGTATGGGGTGGTGGCTGGAATAGGGATGTAGCCAGGAGAGCTAAGTGTTGCTTAAGGAACTAAACCACAAACTCTTGATCGAGTTTACACAGCGAGTTTGATATTATTAGCTCTGATAAAATCTTGATTTTCTAGCTTCGCAGTTTTACTTAAAAATCTGTGATCTTGAAATTTGTATATACGCTAGTAGAAGTCTGTTTTTTTAGATCGATGCTTTCGATATAAGAATCATAGCGCTCTTTTACTTGCTCAAGTAAAGCGTTTAGTTTTTCAGAGCTCCCCTGGGCATAGATTTCGACAGATCCGTCGGAGAGATTACTTACCCGGCCATGGACGCCCACTAGCTCAGCAATTCTCTTTACATTGGCACGAAATCCGACCCCCTGCACTTTACCTCTAACAATTATATGAATTTCTTCCACTAGCAACCTTCAGATTCGCAGGTAATATCAGCATCTTCTGAGGACACTGCAAAATCAGCGTTTTGCCAATCGTAGGCCTTAATAATCTGCAAAGCGTCACTAAGCTCTCTTGATCGATTAATCCCTTCTCTTAAGGCCTTTGTACCCTTTCCAAGCCTTAAGTACCAGCAGCCGACTCTTCTAATATCAAGTAGAGCTCTTCTTGGGTTTTGGTAGGAAAGGATGTGCTCAATGTGTTCGAAGAACGCATTTTTAAAATCATCTGCAGTTCTTTGTATGGGAGCAAGACCCATCAAGGACCTGTGGATATCTTCTATCACCCAAGGGCGTCCCATTGTAGCTCTTGCCACAAGGACGGCGTCGCAGCCGGTTATGTCCATAGCCCGCTTTGCACTATCTGCGCAGTTTACATCACCATTGGCGATAATTTTAATCGTCTTAGTAGCTTGCTTGCACTGCCGGATGAATTCCCAGTTTGCTGGGCCTTTATACCCTTGAGATCTTGTCCTTCCGTGGATGCAGATAGCTTTGGCTCCCGCGAGCTCTGCAATTTTTGCAATCTCCGGCGCATTAATGGATTGAAAATCCCAACCTGCTCGGATTTTTACAGTAACTGGAATTTTTACAGAAGCTACCAGATTTGCAATAATCTCTCCGATAAGATGGGGGGTTTTTAAAAGACCTGAACCACTGCCATCTTTTGTGACTTTATCCACAGGACAGCCACAGTTGAGATCCACAACATCAAAGCCCATATCTTCTATAATTTTTCCGCAAATGGATGCAAGCTTTGGCTTGCTGCCGCAAAGCTGGGCTCCAATCGGATGCATAGAAGAGGAGTAATCAAGCAGCCTATATGTATGAGGATCATGGCGCACTAAAGCATCCATCTTGACCATCTCACAATAGACAAGGCCGGGCCTGTATTTTGCGGTCATCTTTCTAAAGGGAAGATCGGAGCACCCAGCCAGCGGCGCGCATAATACGTTTGAAGGGAGTTCAAGGTCTCCAAGTAATAGCTTTGGGGGTACGCTATCCATCCTAGTGAAGGAATCTTAGTATGAAATTTTCAAGCATCTGTAGCGCAAAAAAAGCAAGGATCGGGCTTAAATCGAAATTCCCGAGCGGTGGAATGATTTTGCGGAAGAGATTCAAATAAGGATTTGTATAAAACACGACAAATCTCATCGCCTGAGACTGCGCAAAGGAAGGAAACCAAGATCCAACGATCCTTGCCATGAGCAGAATGGTGTAACTTAAAAAAACGTAATGAACTATACCGTCTAATATTCCCATAAAAAACCCTTTATTTTATAAAATAGTCTATCTTAATGGCCAATTTTGTTCCATCTTCTAATTGCAAGGGGGGAAGGTGGTGATTCTTTTGTTTTAACAAAAGGTCCTGAGGAATAAACTCTTGTCCAGGTAATCCAAAGGCAATGCAAATGATTTTTTTAGGTGTTCATTCTAACGGAGAAGCTCTAAAGCTCGCGAAGATTCGGAAAGAAAACAAAAGTATTACTATAGATCTATTAAGGACCCACCCTCTTGTAGAAGAAGGGTCCATTGTAAATCCGCTTTACAATGTAGAGGAATCTTTCGGCAAAGATTGCAAAATCATTACTGGGCTTGAAGCCTCTGAAGTATTTATTAGAATTTTGCAGATGAAGCTTTTAGATAAACATAAAGTACTATCAGCTCTTCCCTTTCAGCTGGAGGGACTCGTTCCCTTTCCTCTATCTGAAGCTTTTATATGCCCCCAAATTACTAAAGATCTAAAAGACTCTGCGTCTAGAGTGCAAGTTACAGCTGTTAAAGAAACTCTGATCGAAAACCATCTTGATAAGATGAAAACAATCGGCATCGATCCTGATTTTATATCCTCAGCTCCAAGTGCTCTTGCTCGATTTTATTCTTTCTTTTTTCCAGAAAAGCCAGATGTTTTTCTTTTTCATATCGGATCTTCTTCGAGTGCGGCTCTTTTATTTAGCGCTGGAAAAATGGAAGTTTCCTATCCTTTTTCCTTTGGAATGGAAGATCTTATCCAGGCGTTAGCTCTGGATTTCCCGGAGTGTCCCCGCCGACAGATTCTAGAAAAGGCTTATTCCTTAGATTTACGAGAAATAGGGCCCTCCGATTCACCTCATTTATTTGAAGCCCTCTTTAATCTGCAAAAGGAAATCGATCGGATCATTTCTTTCTTCCAGTCAAAGCCCTCCGGTAAAAACACTGAAAATGTAATATTAACAGGCTGCTTTTCTTGTGCTTCCAGATTCCGAGACTTTTTCACCTCATCGCTGCCGCCTTCGTTTAAAACACTTTCAGCACCGGTGCTAGGCACCTATGATGAATCTACCATTGAGTCCTATGCCCTTCCTATAGGCCTGGCATTAGATGCAGCTATTCAAGATGGGAATTCTCTACAACTACGGCAAAAAAGATTTATCTCTGAGCTCTCACTCAGAAAAAAAGCTAAATCTCTCGCTTTGTATTTTGGAGCAGCTGCGACTCTTTCCTTAAGCCTATTTCTTGGATCCCATCTGATCGTAGCAAAAAAGGAAAAGAGACTCCAAAAGCTCTGCTCTAACTATTTCCCTGAAAGTTCTTCAGCTGTAAATCTAGAAATGCAGATTGCCTCTATCGAAAAAAAGCTTGGCAAGCAGAAAAAAAATTCCTCTCTTGTTCTTTCGATTGCGAGTGTTTCTGAAGTTCTTACCTGGATCAGCTGCCATCCTAAACTTTCTCGCAGCGCCGATTCACTCATTGATTTAGATCTTATTGAAGTGAAGAAAGTTCGCTATGAACTTGTAAAATGTCCAAAACTTAGCGGCCCGCCAACTGCTCCCCTGGTAAAGGTTGAACTAGAACTGGCATCCCCCACTACTCGGATTGCAAGGGACTTTCATGATTCTCTTCTTAAAGGGGACTCTATTGTCGATGAAAAAGAAGAAATAATGCTAATCAATTCGGCAGCAAGGGAGTTTCTTTCCTTAAATAATAGGGATCAAACAATGCATTTAGAGGAAATATCACAGCAACTCTCTGATAAATTTTCTATTTTTTTAGCTAAAACAAAACAAAAAGAGGGTATGGCTCAGGCAATTATTGAAGA
>JAPLSW010000083.1 GCA_026398435.1 Chlamydiota bacterium
AAATTTACTGGGGGAGCAAGTGGCGTTGTAGGCGCTGTTTGTGCAACCTGCTGGCTTTCGACTTTTCTAGCGTCACTTTTGGAGTTAAACCATTGATTTACTAAAAATAAAGAGGCGGTCAGAGCGACAACAAAAATTAGTGAGCGTTTGTCCATATGTAGAGAACCCTTAAAAATAATTTAAAAAAGATAATCCTATCACACGGATCAATAAAAAACCAAAGAATCCCATGGGATTCATCATAAGAAAAAAAATCCCCTAGGCAAAAGTTCTTGCCTAGGGGATTTAAGGTTTTTTTTACTATCTAAAGGAAAGATCTCATTAGGATCAAAGCTTTCTTAGATCGTAAAAGAAAAATTGTCCTTTATTTGGATCTCTATCCACAGCATCGCTGCAGGTGCCTGCTACAAAAACGGTTTCTTCTAGAAAACAAAGAGCTGAAACACGCCCTGGATGCCCACCAATGGTATGGATACTAGCCGATTCTCTGGCATCCCAGACTTTTATGGTTCCATCATCAGCACAGCTGAGGAAATTATTCGTTGTATAGGGAGTTGCCTGCCAAACGCGTTTTGTATGCTCGAGTCCTCGGAAAACAGGAGTTTTTGCTTCAATATCAAAAACTTGAACTTCGCCACCAAAAAAGGAAAGAGCTACTTGTCTAACAGTGTCATCTTTCATAGGTAGAATAGAAGAAATAAAAGGCTTTTGCGGTAGTCGAAGCTCCTCATCATAGCGAATGAGAGGATCTATTAATGCGAAATCATGTTCTCTGGCTTGAAATAGGGAAAGGCTTGTAGAGTGAATGGCTAAAACACGCTCTGGATCTATAGGGCAAAATCCATAAAACCAGTCAGGAGATTCAGCTTCGTAGGAGCGAACGGTAGTTCGGGTGGCGCAGTCATACTGACTGAATCGCCCGCTTTGACCAATAAGAACTTTATATAGACCTTGGCATTTTAGAGAGCAAATGCGGTTGTCATTGCGTTCCTTGCCAGATTCCCTGGCTGGACTTTGAAGCTTATTACCTACATAGACTCTGCCAGATAAATCAGCACACTTTAGATAACCATTGCGTTGTCCGGATACCCATGAACGATCGCTAAAGAGATCCAGAGCTGTTATCCAATAAGCGTATCCATGTGGGTAGTCTGAAATGACCTTTATAAGTCTTCCGTCATGAGTAAACTGTTTAACGGAAGTATCCTTAGAACCTGAGATAAAACTACCTGAAGAAACTTTACAGATAGCATGAATATCGTCGGAATGAACTTTGGTTGCCTTATATAATAGGGGGCTTGAAGAGCCGTCTCCAATAGATGATGATGCCATGTACCAATTACCTTAATTTAATGTGAATGGCCACAACGCCAAATTCTTTTTCTTTTTCTCTATAGCCTGGAAAGCTTCTATAGATTTCAAGAGCTTCGTCAAGTGATGCTCCTGGTATGCATGCTTGCACAGTGGAATTTTCAAGCATTTCTCTAAAATCTGTAAAGTGAGTAACCCTACAGATTTCAGCTGTGCAAGATTTGCCATTGGGGTCAATAAAGGTAATAAGGCCATTAGGCTTTAAAGCTCGGTACTCGGGCTTTGCTATCCGCCCTTCTACCGTTTTTAAACCGCTAACAATATCATCAAAATATCTAGTTTGTACCTGTAGTGTAAGTTCGCCCATTATTAAGCACGAGCCCGTTTTGTGCCTGCTGAAGGTGCTGAATCAATAACAGGATCCGTAATAAGTTTTACTCCAAGGGCCACAACGCCGGATTGCCTTGCTCTATCAGTATAGCTAGGTATAGTGTGATAAGCTGCTGCAGCAAGTTCAAAGGTAGCTACTAAAGGTAGCATCTTCTTAAAACCAACAGCTGTTAGCATTTCCTCGAACGTTTTAAATACTTTCAGGTCTGTGATTTCTGTTGTTACGCTATCTTGTCCCGCGAACCATGTAACCCGGTCTCCTATTCTGTAATTTCTAAAAGGTCCGGAATGAATACGTCCTTCATATGTTTTGGTACCTGATCGTATCTGCTGAATATACTGTTTGCCTAATGTGCATTGAAATAATCGACTCTCAATAGCAGCTGGCTTGGGTGCAGCAGCAGAGGCTGCTATAGGAGCGACTCTTAAGTCTCTATAAAGAAAGTGTTCTGTTGCCCCTTTCTTATAATAATCAGGAGTGCTGTTATGGAGGATAAATTCATTTTTCTTGAAAAAAGTAAAAGCTTCGGGTTTCTCAGAAGAAACTGTAACTTCAATATAATCAGCCATTCGCATTTTACTGACTTTAACAACTCTCGCTATTAATGTAGCTTCATAGCCCTTATCACTATCTGTTTCAGGGTTTAGAAGAGCTAGGGTTTTAAGCTCTAACGCGCCTCTTTGATTCACTGCCTTTTTGTATACGATAATAGCTTTAGCAATACCATTATCATACAGCATTTCACAAAGACGATCACTTCCTCTACCAATCTTATCAAGCGCTGTTTCTTGCGGTCCATAGATAGGAGCAATCCGCTCACGAAACGCCTGAACGACTAGAGGGAAATCACCGCAGTCTCTATCTACGACAGAAAATTCAAAAGAAGGGTAGGGTGCTGAACTTGCAGCGTAAGACGAAGAAATAGATGCCATAATAAATCCTGTTTGTTTTTTGAGGTCTTATAATTATTAATATGTTGCTGATGAAGCTGTAGGTAGAGTTGTGGCTAAATCTGCAGACACGGGGGCAGCTCTTACATCTCGATGAAGGAAGTATTCTGTTTCCCCTTCCTCATAAAAATCGAGTTTGCTCTCATCGAGGATAAATTCCTTTTTTCTGAAAAAAGCTAAAGCTTCAGGTTTCTTAGAAGATACTGTGACCTCAATATAATCAGCCAGACGCGCTCTAGCTACTTCAACAACTTTTGATATCAACGTAGAACCATAGCCCTTACCACTATCTGCATCAGGGTTTAGTACTAGGAGTGTTTTAAGCTCTAAAGCGCGGCTATCATTCACTGCCTTTTTGTATACGATAATAGCTTTAGCAGTTGTGTTATCATAAAGCATTTCACAGAGACGATCACTTCCTCTGCCGATTTTATCAAGGGCAGCGTCTTGTGGTCCATAGATGGGAGCTATGCGCTCATGAAATGCCCTGACTACCAGAGGGAAATCTCTGCAGTCTCGATCTACAACAGAAAATGAAAGAGAAGTGTAAGGAGCTAAAGTTGCTGCGGAAGACGAAGAAATTGATGCCATAATAAATCCTCTTAGTTTGTTAAGAGGGACTAAGATCTCTTTTCGTAAAGATTTTGTCAAGAGAGAGTGTGATTTTTGTGAAGCTGCTGTTCAATTGTAATGAGCTGTCTTTCTTCCTAGAGAAATTAAAAAAGCTAAACGTATTTACGTTTGAAGTTTTAGCTTAACTAGAGAATAGCTTGTATTGCGTCCTCCCTCTGTATTTTTCACAAGAATCCCTTTTGCAATAAGATCTAGAATATCTCTATAGGCGGTATCTTGAGAACATTTTGTTATTTTAGCCCACTTGGTTGAGGTGAGTTTTCCTTCAAAACCATCTAGCATCAGATTGATGATTTTTCTATGTCTTTCGTTAATGGGAACCTCTTTAAGCGTTTCCCAATATTTAGTTTTGTATAAAATTGTATCAAGCGTTAACAGGGCATTATCTATCGCTCTTCCAAGGCAATTAAAGAACCATTTAATCCAAGGTGTAACGTCTAAGCTGCCTTTTTGCGTTTGTTCTAAAATGGCGTAATAACCTTTTCTCTCTATTTGTATTTGCGCAGAGAGACTGTAGAAGCGGCGGGAACTATTTTCAGAGCGTGCGAGGATTAGATCGGCAATAGCTCTGCCAATTCGTCCATTTCCATCATCAAAAGGGTGAATTGTCACAAACCAAAGGTGAGCAAGAGCCGCTTTTAACACTAGGTCAATTGTGGTTTCGTTATTCACCCAATCCAAAAATTGGTCCATTTCAAAATCTACTTTTTCAGCAGGGGGACTTTCAAAATGAACAGTTTCTTTTCCCGTATAACCAGAAATTACTTGGACGTGGGTACTCCGCCAACCTCCTACTCGAATTTTGGTAAAACCGCTTCGTCCTGTAGGAAATAGGGAGGCGTGCCAAGCAAACAACCGTTCTTTGGTGAGTGGCTGATCAAACTTTTGGGTAGCATCGAGTACCATTTCAACCACCGCTTCGATATTCCTATCTGAGTGGGTAAGAGCGGCTATCTCCATTCCTATATGACGAGCAACAGAGGAGCGCACTAAGGATTGATCTAAAATTTCCCCTTCAATCTCACTGGATTTAACAACATCCTGGGTCAAAACTTGTAGCATTGTTTCGTTCCGATCCTGAAAACCAATCGATTGCATCCCTCCGGTTAAGATACCTTGTTTATGTCGTAATTGGACAAGCAAATCCGCTAGGCTTTCATGTTCTGTAGAAAAGGTTGGCCACTTTTCAAGCTCGTGAATGTACATGGGTAATAAATTCCTTAAGTTATCTCTATTGTACCAACCAATCTCCGCATAAGCAACGACATGCTCCGCAAAAATGCGGAGAATGTTCGGATTATTCTCCGCATGGAATAGGTTTTAGTGAATAGGATTTTTTTAAGGTCTTTAAAATAAAATGTTTATGAAAAATTGGCGCTTCGCTATAGCTTTGATTACGAGAATTTCTAGTGAGGGGTGAGCCTTTAAATTTATGAGTAAGGATCTCTTGTCAATAAAAGTTTTACTTGTAGAAAATCTCTCAAATTACTAATGTTATTAGTAGTTAAAGGGAGAATCTGCAAGTAAATGGACCTGGAAACGTTTCTAGCTCAAAATCTGGTGTTTACAATACAAGAAGCAAGGAATGCGCTTGGTATTGAAAAAAATAGCAGTAGTTTAGCTAACCTCTTAGCTTATCATCTTCGAAAAGGGCATATTATCCGGATTAGTAAAGGTCTTTATTATACGATCCCGAGAGGGGGTGATCCAAAGACTTATCCTACCGACCCTTATTTGATTGCTGGGAAAATGGCTCCTGACTCTATTTTGGCGTACCATACATCTTTAGGGTTTCATGGAAAGCTACACTCTCTTCGAACCGACTTTATTTATATTACTCAAAAGAAAGTAAAGCCTTCCTTTATCTTTCGCGATACATCTTTCAAAGGAATTGCCATTCCTAAAAAAACTTTAGTTAATCCCAGTTTTGGTGTTGAAATCGTCGAGTATCAAGGATGTAAGATCCGAGTTACGACTTTAGAACGGACTTTTGTTGATATTCTCGATAGACCCGCCCTAATTAATAACTGGGAGGAAATTTGGCGATCATTGGAATCTATTGAGTACGTCGATTTGCAGCAGGTATTAACATATGCAAAAATTCTCAATAATGTGGCTACTTATGCGAGAATTGCTTTTTTTCTTGATCAACATCGTGAAATGCTTGGTCTTACAGAAGAAAATCTCTTGCCCTTTGATGCGTTTAAACCAACAAGCCCTTGTTATTTAGATCGTCATAATAAAGAACCAAATCAGCTTATTGCTAGATGGAACCTTATTGTTCCAAAATCACTCCTTCAGAAAACTTGGGAAGAGCCTCATGAAAATTTTTAAAGACCTGCTTATTAGAGAATCCACCCAAACGGGTTTTCGCCCTGAAATATTGGAAAAAGTTTGGCGATTGATGAACGTTCTAGAAGGGATCAATGCACATCCCTACTTACAAGAACGACTTGTTTTGAAAGGTGGTACGGCTCTTAATCTTTTTATTTTTGACCTGCCACGCCTATCTGTTGATATTGATCTAAATTACGTGGGAATGCAAGGCCGTGAAGGAATGATGAGTGAACGACCTTTAGTTGAAAAAGCATTAGAAGCTGTTTTTCAAAGGGAAAATCTTATGATACGCCGTATTCCTGAAAAACACGCTGGAGGGAAATGGCAACTAAAATATCAAAGTGTTCTTGGCAATCAAGGCAATCTGGAAGTGAATTTAAATTTCATGTTCAGAGTTCCGCTATGGGATATTCAAAGATGCGATTCTAAAATTGCTGGCCATCATCAAATTAACCAAATTCGGATTCTTGATTTCCATGAACTTGCAGCAGGAAAGCTAACGGCCTTATTTGCCCGCAATGCCTCGAGAGATCTTTTTGATGCCCATCATTTGCTGACTGAGACTCCTTTTAATTCTGAAAAGTTGAGATTGGCATTCACTCTCTATCTCGGCATGAGTTCAATTAAAGAATTTGAGAAGATCTTACCAGAGGCGCTTTTATTTGATGAAAGTGATTTTCAACAGCAACTTTTGCCTGTTTTACGCAATAGCAAAAAACAAGCAGATCATCATTCTTGGAAAGTAACTAAATTACAGGAATGCAAACAAGCTTTAGAGAAATTGCTTCCTTTTGCGGATAACGAAAAGGAATTCCTAAAAGATCTTATCGAAAAAGGGGAAATCCGAGCTTCTCTATTAACTAGTGATCATCTCATGCAAAGTGAAATTGAAAATTTACCATTGCTTCGATGGAGATCATCACTTGCTCAATCATTTCCATTACAGAAGGTATAGTGCTTAAGAATTTTTTACCGCTCTTCTTGAACAGGCCTTTTTTCGAGCATTAAGAGAAACTCTCTGAATTCCGCAGTACTTCTGAGCCCGTCAATCCAATCATCTTCTTGCATTTCTTCTAGGTAGGGGAGAGCATCAAAGCTATCGGCCTTTTCTATAAATCGCATAGCTTGTGTGTATTGACCTGTCAGGGAATAGAGGCAGGCGAGTTGGTAATAGGCTGCAAGATTGCCGGCTTTGGCAGCTTGCGTAAGTTTAATCTCCGCATCGCACAGGCAAGTGTCTGTTTCTGCAGGATCGGAAGTGTACTGGGAGATGTTTATAAGAGTAATGCCCAGATCCAGAAGGATCATGTCATTTTCCTCTTCTTGCTTTGCAGCGAGTTTAAAATAGTGGAGGGCTTTGTAAAAATTGTCGATTTCTGAAGTGATCTCACCAAGATGGGAAAAACCAAGACCCATCTGGTATTGAACACCTTTGAATTCGGGATCGATCATTTGTACATGGACAAGGAGCTCAATTGCTTTGGTATAGCAATCCGTTTCTTCATGAAAGTCTCCAAACATATCGAGTGTTTTCGCGTAGTGGAAGAGCCACTCGGGATGGAGGTAGACTGCATTTCTCTGGATAGAGAGAGCTCTTTCAAATTGTTCGATGGAAAACTCTAGCCATTTAGGATTTTCAGATACCTCGCCAAGGCAGGATAGGCATAGGGCGTAGTCAAAATGGTAGTAACTATTACTCGGTTTTAATTCGATTGCCTTTGTAAAAAAACGAAGGGCCATTCCTAGCATTTCCTCATCGCCATCTGTGTGTCCAATGATATAATAGCTTTTTCCTACAGCATGCCAGTGGGTGTGTAGAGTCCTGTCTTTTGAAAGACCTTCTTGGTATTGCTCAATGGATTGGAAGTGGTAATCTATGTCATTATAGTATTTTCCTAGGCTATTTAACACTTGGCCATAGGAAAAACTGATCGAAGTATCTGAGGGTTCTACCTCTTCTGCTTGATCGATCTTGTTTTGTGCTTCAAGGAGGAGATCAAGCCGCTCTCCGATCTCCCCAATAAGAGCCAGTGACTCGCCCCAAAGACAGAGGGCTTTAGCCGAGCATATATCGAGGGAATACGCTTTATGGCATTTCTCGATGGCCGCTTTTAACTTTTTGGGATCTCTCATTTTTCTTCCTGAGTTTAAGAGGAACTCAGCAAAGTCAAGCCATAGCGCTACATCATTCGGACGGGTTTGCAATGCGGCAGAGTAGCATTCACTAGCTTGGGTAAAATGGTCTTCGTCATGCGTATATTCGTAAAGATGGGAGAGGGCTTTGGAAAGATGTCTCCAACCCATATGAAAAGTTGTAGAGCAGCGGGAAAGGGCATGTTTAAAGAAGTGGATCGCCTTTATACAAAGCCGGATATCATTGATGAAAAACGAGATTTGCAAGCAGGCTCTGCCATACTCATCCCAAAACTCCGAGGGGAGGTTTTCGCTGAGCTCTGCGGCTTTTTGGAAAGATTCTGTTGCCAGTTGAAAATCCATAGGCTCTTTTGAAAAACTGGCTAGATCGCTAAGGACGCTTGCTATTTTCCAGTAGAGCTCACTTAAGACGGCCGGAGGCTCGCTAGTAGAAAACTCTAGCGCTTTTTTGAGCTTTTCTTCCGCTTCTATAAAGTAATGTTTTTCATTAAAGGTTTTTCCAAGATAGCTTAAGGCAGATCCCCAAAGGCTCCAGCTTTCAAAGAAATTAGGGCTTAATGTGATGGCCATCTTAAATTTTTTACTTGCCAGTAGGAGAGTTTTTTCTTTGCCTGAATCTTTACCGTATTCAAAAAGAGCGCAGCCTTGTCTAAAGTATAGTGAGGACCTGTCCGGAACGAGCTTTAGCGCCTGCTCAAAGAGCTGCAGGCCCTGCGTAAGTTCTCCCCGAGTCAGACACGCCTCACCCTCTAGGGAAAGGGTTTCGGCCACAACCGTGCTATCGTCAAAATTGAGTTCAATCAAATCTTTAGGCAAGGGGATCTGTAAATTTTCCAAAAAAAATTTAACGTTAAGGGAGCTGTCAGCTGTAAAATCGTCCATACTCATTCCCGGATTGATTTGGGGGTAAGGACGGGATTATAGAAAAGGGGTCTTTTTCCCACAATCGTCAAGCTTATTTGATAAAGATAAATGAGGGGCTAATTTTTTTTTAGTAGTTAATATTTAGCGATTTGTGAAAATTTTAAAAAAAATTATTTTTATTTTCAACGTAAGTTTTGTCAGTTTTGGATAGCTTCGGTAAAAGTTTCAATAAAGTGTTCCATAGAGAAGATTTTGGCTTCCTTACTGTCAATAAACGTCCGAATATTATTCACATACATGTCATAGCTTTCTTCGCTTACATTTTTCAAAAAGAGGTAAAGCTCTTCATCGCTTTTGAAATCACGTCTGTCGATGAAACAATGTTTGGGGATGTACTTAGTGATATTGGACGCTCCGAGATATACGGGAACTGATCCAGAGCTAAAGCATTCGAAGATTTTTTCAGAGATATACCCTTTGATATCTTTCATGTCTTCATAACAAATGGTGAATCTATATTGCTTTAACGTGTCTTCAGCACTTACCCCTTTGTAGCACTTGTGCTCGGTTAATTTCCAGCCTGTGCCATACAGAGCAAAGTCACCCGGGGCCGTGGATTCAAAATAGGAGATTGCGCTTCTTCGAGCGCTATAGAGCTCGCCCGGCTCAGAGCTTGAGACATTTGGTGCAATGAGCGCGCATAGCTTTCTTTCTTTATATTCAGGAAGCGGTTCATTTAACTGTTTAAGAGCCGGATAGGAGAATTTGAAGAATTTTTTGTCGTCTACTAAGTCATCATTCCACGTATAGATCTTAGAAAACTGCTTAGTGACGGCTTCTGTATATTGTTTAGGGATATTAACAGGAGGCTCAAAAGCAAAGAGGATCAGACGATCTGTGGGAACTTTTGTGATTTCAGAAAAGGAAAGATCTGAGGGGAGATTCCAAAGAACAAGGTAGGCTCTTGGGTCATCTGAAATGCAAAGGGTCTTTTCTTCTTCCAGAAAGAAGTCTTGTATTTTCTTTTTCCAGGTGCTTTTTTCCTCTTTTACAGCGTACAAGGGAGAGCTTTGTTTATTAAGACATCTGAGCTGAATATGATTTTTATAAAGAGCGTCTTGCAGGATTCTATAAGGAGATGCAGGATCGAAGATCTCTTCAGGATGATCTCCAACGGTGAAGTCATGGACTAGCTGCACTTCTTGTGCATACAGAGACAGGCTCACTAAACAGGATAAGAGGGCTTTTTTCATAAGTAATTTTTTTTGCTGAATTTTTCTTTCTAGTGTATACAATACCGGATAATTGGCAACTAAAGACCTTTACATGTAGGAGAGAATCTATGTATCGCTACCAAACAAGAGTCTATTTGCATGATACAGACGCAACTGGTGTGATCTATTTTTCTCAGCAGCTGAATCTTGCCATGCAGGCCTTTGAGAATTTCTTAAGGCAAGGGCCATTTTCTCTCAAAGAGATTTTAGCGTCTTCCTACTTAATGCCGATTGTTCATGCAGAGGCCGATTATTTATCGCCCCTTACTGTCGATGATGAAGTAGACATAGCTCTGTATCTTCATAAAATGGGGACCTCTTCCTTTACGATCAGTTACGATTTTTTTCATAGGACAAGTTCTACACTGGCCGGAACTGCGAAGATTACCCATGTCCTTACCTTAAAAGAGACAAAAAAATCGACCCCCATTCCGGAAGAGCTGAGGGGGATTTTAACCCAGCTTCTTCCTTTGGAAGAGGGAAGTATCCGAGAATAGTAGGTGGTAAGAGACTGCTTAAGGTCCTGTCGCACCCATTTCGAGGATATCCTTGAAATGGTTCTTCGTATAATAGCCACTACTTTTACAGGATTCTTTGGCCTTCTCAATAACAGTGGTTGGATGTATTTAGAATATTGAGGGTCCTTAAAAGATCAGCAACTTCTTTATAATGCGTTCAAAACCTAGCTTTTTTAACTTTCCTGCAGGATCTTGCGATTCTAGCTTAGACCATTCGGCAGGCGTTGCGCTTCCCATCCAATTAGTAAGGTTTTTCCGAAGAGTCTGAAACCATTTCAAATGCTGCTTTGTCAATATATTGAACTCGGTTAAGGCTTGATCTGAAAAGTCTCCCAGCTGGGTAGCTACATACCAGATCCCATAAAGGTCTTTAAGCATCTTTGAGGTGCTTTTTCTTCTGGTAAAAGTCAGGCCTTTATGAAACATCCAGGCTCCAGGAGAGACAACCTGCCCAGTTTTACCTGAATAAGTTTCAAACTCCGTCGTCATTTCCAAACTTAAGGTTAAATAGCTTAGAGGTTGAGCAACCACACCTCCAATAACAACATTTTTATTTTTATTATTTCGAGTAGCGGAATCTGTCAGAAATTCTACTTCCACTTCTAAACCATTGATTTCCTTGATATATGCTTCTGTTGCAGGAAGGTCCACATCTTTAAAAATATGTGTAAATCCAGATTCATTAAGATGCTTTGCAATGTTCTTTTGGGAGATTTCGGGTACTCTTCTAGGAATTAGAGAATCAATATCTCGTGTTCCCACTGGAATATTCTCTAACTTTGGATCGGCTAGGTAGAGTTTATAGATAAAGAGTGCAAAGCCACCTCCAATGACGATAAATTCACTCCATGGACCAATCGAGTTTAGAAATTCGGTAATGATCTTATCTTCTTGGCTTTGTTTCATGACTAACCATTTTTGTACATGCGCTTTAGTTCTTGAATGCGCTGCGCCATAAATTCAGCCTGTTCTTGTCCACGCAGAGGGAAATGATAAAGGTCAAGGTATGTTAAAAGTGCTGGGCAGATTTTGATACCTCTATCTGAATCCACACCAAGATTAAGCAAGCTCTCATAGTAAGGCTCAATAAGTAAAACCTCGTACCCTCTTTCTTGGGGTTCTAATTGAAGAATATCTTCCAGCTCCGATCTAATAGCCGGATCAAGCATATATAATTCTAGAGAGTTTAGATTCGTATTCTTACAACCATGGGCTTCAGCTGCAGAATGCATGGCTAATGAGACTTTTTGACTTAAAGGTGATTTTTCTAAAGCATCAAGGAGCTCTACTTTTCCAGAAAAAGCTGATCGATAAGTCCTCATTTTACATTTTTTGGGAAGGCTGTAGTGCTCGAGCCAACTTGCGAGAAGAATCTTTGGCTTCCTAAAGAAAAACTTCTTCGCTGTTCTTATTCCTTCAGTTTGGAGAAGACCCTTTAAGACTAAAATGCTAAAGACACGCTGGACTAGTCCCACGCTTACTTCTATTTCTTTGGCTACTTCCCTTAAGGAGAAACCTTGTCTCTTTACTCCCTCCCTTAAAAGCCAATAAAGAATTAGAGCTGATTTATCGGCATAGATATTGCCTTCTGCTGGATCCTCATTGGAACTTACCAGAAATCGACCTTTCATTTGGGCCTCCTACTGTTCATTATAATACACTGTTCAATATATATTGAACAGTTAAATCTAGTGAACAGTTGGGCAAGTCAGAACTAAAAGATTGTTAAATATCCTAGTTTACTAGGTTTACAACATGCTCCAATAGCTTCTTTCTATTGATTTTAAGCTCACCTAAGGGAATCTCCGGCATAGGAAGTATTTTGATGGGAAGGCAGAACCCCGGTAGCTTTTTCCGAAGACTTTCCCTTAGCTGTTCTAACGTATAGCTTGTGTTTTCTTGTTGAATAAAGGCAAGCGGCCTGTGTCCAAATTCAGGGTCCTCTATAGGCACCACCATCGCTTGTATGATACCAGGGAGATCGCAGAGCTCCTTTTCTATCACTTCCGGGTAGATATTTTCCCCTCCGGATATGAACATATTGTCTTTTCTTCCCTTTACAATCAGCTTGCCATCTTCGGTCCAATGTCCTGTATCTTGCGTTGCAAACCAGCCATCTTCCAGGGGAAGCTCTAATTTTTTGTCAGCTGTCCAGTAGCCTTGGAAGAGGGTTTTACCTCGTACTAAGATTTCTCCTTCTCCATTGATCTTCACTTGTCTAAAGGGGAGAGGGATTCCAGAGGTCAGCTCCTTGAGGGAGGACTCTGGATCATCCATGGTGATCTGCGCGCTCATCTCAGTCATACCATAGGTAGCAAAGATCTTAAGGCCCTTTTTAAGGGCCTTATTGAATACTTCCTGAGGGATAGGAGCTCCTCCCACGAGGATGACTTCTAAAGAAGGAAGAGATGTCTCTTGCAGATCTTGCACCAGGCGGTAGAGCTGTGTGGGGACAAGAGATAAATGGGTAACTTCATACAGCCGGATACTTTCCTTTAATGGTATAGGGGAAAGGACAACAGCCGCTCCATTTAAAAAACAGCGGAAGGCAAGGGCTATGCCCCCTACATGATTTAAAGGTAGAGAAAGGAGCCATCTATGCTTTGGTTGTAAACCTAAGGAAAGGTTGGATCCTAAAGCGCTGTAGTAAAAGTTTTCAAAGCTGTGCGCTACGATCTTAGCAAGAGATGTACTTCCCGAAGTAGACAGCAGGGTAAATAGAGGGGATTTATCAAAGAAGGGCTGATTCGATGCTCCCTCAAGATAGGTCAGTGCTAAAGTGTCGATATCGATATAAAAGGAGGCTTGTAGTCTGTCTAGCATTTCAGGGAGCGCTTCTTTTGGCAGTCTTACGCTAATTGGGCAGGCAGCCGCTTGCATCCTTGAAAGAGCAAAAATAAGAAAGAGAGTCTGCGCCGTGGGCTTTGCTAGGAATGCTACTCTCTGCTTGGATTGGATCCCTTTTTGTTTTAAGAGGGTTACCATCTCATCGAGCTTTTGATCGAGCATCTGGTAGGTATAGATCGTATCATCTGTAATGATTGCTGGTTTAAAAGGACGCTCAAGAGCATTTTTTTTGATGGGACATAATAGTTCAAGCATAGATAACCTCCGAAAGCAGTGTGTAGTCAGGACAAGGCGCGCAAAAGAGTATATTCCCATCGCATATAGTATGTCTATCAAGTAAAATATCGGGGCTTAAAAATTTGTAAGTGTCAAGGCCCATTGGCCTATTTGGAAGAGTAAAATATTCTGCAAAAAGAGCGATTTGGTATAGGCCAACGCCTGTTTCAAAGCTGCTACTTAAAGAGATTTTCCATTCATGCTTACTTGCTGCAGCAAGAAGGTCCTCTACAACAGGTCCAACTCCCATAAGCATAGGCTTGATGACAAGTGCTTTTAAGGAAGGGAGTTTTTTTATTTCGGTAAGAGAAAGCTCTCTTAGGGATTCATCAAGAGCTAGCGTATGGGAGAAATTATGCAGAGCACAATTTTTTGGGTAGGGCTCTTCGACATAATCGAAACGCTCAATTGGAAATTGAGAAAAAAATAGATCAGCCTCTGGCTGACTCCAAGATCTATTTACATCGAGCCTCAAGGAGCACCCTTGCAGGCTATCGACGATCTCTTTGCTTTCCGTAAAGGAAAGCAAAGAGGTTTTTAGCTTGATATGGGAAAAGCCTTGGCTTACAGCCTTGGGGATCTGCTGCTGTATTTGTTCGTAATTTCCATAAAGTAGTCCCTGTAGGGGAAGCTCTATGACCTTGTCCTTTCGGATAAGTCCATACAGAGCCCCAAAAAGACCGATGCTGACAGATGGGTAAAGAATGCGATTTTTAAGTAGTTTTTGCAGACTCTCTAAGGGATTTTCCTTTGTAAGTTTAGGCAGCTCTTTTGCAATTTGTGCAAAAGCCTCTTCAAGAGTTTCTAGGCTAAATCCCGGAAGAGGAGAAACTTCTCCCCATGAGGATTTTCCAGAGGTGTCTTGCAGCTCAATCAGCAAGCCTTTTCTTTTAGGCAATCCTCCATGAAGCGATACTTCAAAAGAGAAAAGGCTTACTTTTTCTATCACGAAAGGATCCAGCCTAGACAAAATAATATGGTGTAGACAAAAAGGAGAAGTCCCGTTTTTGCAAGGCAATTATTAAGCTGCTCGGCATCTTTTGTGAAGAGTACTTTTTGAGCTACATTCCAGGAAGGGATAAGATACCCAAGAGAGAGTAAGCACAAGGGTTTTTCTCGGCCTATGATCAGGGTAATGAGCGCAGGTATGGCGAGTAGGGTAATATACTCTACCTTACCAAAGTGGATGCCAAAGCGAACAGCAAGTGTTTGTTTGCCAGCTTTTTTATCTTCTTCTATATCTCGTATGTTGTTTACTGCTAGGATCGCTGTCGACAGTGAGCCAAGAGCTATTCCTACGGTATTACAAGCAAAGCTTATAGAGCCTGTCTGCAGATAATAACAAGAAAGGCAGGCGATCGGTCCAAAGAAGACAAAGACAAACAGGTCTCCAAGACCTTTATAAGCCAGTGGTATAGGTCCGGCTGTATAGCCAACAGCCAGTAGTAGTGAAATAGCCAGAAGCAAGGCAATAACGATCCCCCCTTCCCAAAGAAGGACAAGACCAAAAAGGGCTGTTAAGCCAAGAGAAATAACACACGCCTTTTTCATGGTAGTAAGGGATACAAGGCCCGATTGCGTTACACGCCTGGGGCCTTTTCTCTCTGTGTATTCCGAGTCCTGTGAGCAGGGTAAAAAGGAAGATCACCGGGCGAAACGAGGCACTGGATAGTGCAATCGTTGTTCCTACAAGGATCGGACTTATCACCGCAAAGAGAGTTTTGGGTCTAGCAGCAAGGACCCATATCTGTAGTAAGGACATGTTACGGCCTTTTGGGGAAAGTGGAAAAATCGGGCTTCCTTTTTTCTAGAAAGGCGCTATGCCCTTCTTTCGCCTCTTCTGTCATGTAGTAGAGAAGAGTGGCATTACCAGCAAGCTCTTGGAGGCCCGTTTGTCCATCGCAGTCTGCATTAAGAGCTGACTTTAGGCAGCGAATGGCCAGGGGAGAATGGAGCAAGATCTGCTTGCACCATTCAACGGTTGTTTCTTCTAGCTTTTCATAAGGGACAACGGTATTGACAAGCCCCATTGCTAGAGCCTCTGCTGCATTATACTGCTTACATAGGAACCAGATTTCTCTCGCTTTCTTTTGTCCAACGATGCGTGAAAGGTAGCTTGCTCCAAAGCCTCCATCGAACGATCCTACTTTTGGACCTACTTGCCCAAAGATCGCATTGTCAGCGGCAATGCTCAAGTCGCACACGACATGCAGTACATGACCACCGCCGATAGCGTAGCCGGCAATCATAGCAATTACAGGTTTTGGGCAGGTGCGGATTTGTCTTTGCAAATCCAGGACATTCAGTCTTGGTATTCCCTCAGAATCAAGATACCCCGCATGCTCACGTATTCTCTGATCACCGCCTGAGCAGAAGGCGTCTTTACCAGCACCAGTTAGTATGATAACACCTATCTCTTTATCATTTCTTGCATCTTCTAAGGCATGTTGCATTTCATCAACCGTCAGAGGTCTAAAGGCATTTCTCACTTCAGGGCGATTGATTGTGATTTTTGCAATGCCATCTGCTTTGTGGTAGAGGATATCTTCATAGGTTGCGGACTCTTTCCAGAGGGGGATGTTCATATTTTTCCAGAGGTTAAAGCTTGTTTAATTTTTCGCGCGCATTCAAGGGGATTTTCTAAGTGGACAGCATGCCCGCTTTCGGAAATTTCCTCAAGGTTTGTAGGTTGAATTTTTTTAAGATAGAGATCTTTATAGGCTGTATCATACTGCCCGTAGAAAAAAAATGTATCTTTAGAAAAGGCAGTAATGGGCTCCATTTCCGACAGACGAAATTTTTCATAAATTCTTAGTAGGCTTTTTGTATCTTGGTGTTTTCGTTTTTCTATAGTTTTAGTAAAGAGCTCTTTTTTATTTCTTAAGGAGTTAAAGAGGGGTTGGTTATACCACTGCTCTAAAAACTGTTCTATGGTTGCAGTTTTTAGCAGATAGATCCATTGCTGTTCTTTTTCTCTTCTTAAAAATCTTTCAGAAGGAGTGTCTACTCCCATATGGGAAGAAAAGATACAAACACAAGAAAAAAGCTCAGGGCTTTTCTCTTGGAGTTGAAGAAGGATCCTTCCTCCGAGGGAGTAACCAACAGCCGCGATTTTTTGTGAGGATATACTTAAAAGAGTTTTTCGTATTGCTTGTAGAGGGTCTTCTGTCCACGGTGAATCTCCATGACCCGGGATGTCAATACATATGCAATAGTAATTTTCTGAAAGCTTTTGAGCTAGAGGCTCGAAGTCTTCTTTGCATCCTAGGAATCCATGAAGAAACAGAAGAGGAGGGTTTGTTATATTACCGTAAGTTCTTGTGCTAAGCAAAGAGACTCTTTGCTCTTTGTGATGGAGGAGCTTTTCATGCATTGCTGATTTTTTCCGGTTAAAGCTTCCTAATTTTTTCTTAGCTTGAGTGTCTACTCTGGATCACAGTTGTATGAGCACATTCTATCAGGATCCATCATAGTAGATAAATTCCCTCCGGAAGATGAGATATAAGCTCGGAATTATTCTATCCTATTTTTTTATAAATGTTGTAAATTAAAGTTTTTTATGTGAATAAAAAAGAAAAACCATCGAGGCAGTATGATTTCTTCTCTCAAGGCAGCTCTTTGCTCTACAGTCTGTTTAAGTGTGCTTCTTCCAAATGCGGGATTTGCTGGCACATGGATTATCAATCGCAATGATGATGCCTTTGTTTCGATCGGTGGTACAGGTAGTATTACCACAGGTACAGGGTCTGCACTAAGTGGTACTGGGGATATACGCTGGGTATTAAACCAAATCATTAATGATCAGGCGGTGTATACTACCTCAACAGTTACACAAACAATTCAGTTTGATCCGAGCGTTTCTGGAGTTACTCTGAGTAATTTCCCTCCTCCGATAAATCTATTTAGAGCTGATACCATTACGATTACAGGATCTCAAACTATCGCAGGACCTCAGACTATCATCAATGGTTCCGGCTTCAGACCATTTTATCTTATGCAGGGTACTGTGAGCTTAGTGAGTTTGCAGATTACCAACGGTCTTGCGCAAGGGGGCGCTGGATCCTGTGGTGGCGGTGGCGGTATGGGGGCTGGTGGAGCTATCTTCATAGATAGTGCAGATGTTACGCTCACCGATGTCATTCTTTCTCACTGTGGCGCAATATCCGGAAGTGGTGGCTCAACGGCTACCGGATCCGGAGGCGGTCTCGGAGGAGGAGGAGGTGGGCTCGGTGGAGCTGGAGGGGGGAATCCAGGTTCTCTTAACTCAGGAGCCGGCGGCGGCGGTGGTTATTGTGGAAGGGGAGGAGATGCCGCTGGCGCAACTAGCGCCGGAGGTGGAGGTAGTATAGGGGCTGGTGGGGCAGCTGGAAATCCAGGCCGCTCAGGAGGGGGGGGGGGCAATTATTGGTGCTGACGGAGGTACTAATAATGGGGCGGGCCTTTCCGTAGGTAATTATGTATTTGGAGGAGGAGGTAGTGGTTCTAGTCGTTTCGGAGCTGGTAATGGTGGTGGTGTAAATCCGAATCTAGCTAGTGGTAGTAATGCTGGTGGTGGCGGTTATAACCAAACTCCAAGTGTTTTTGTTTCTGGTGGCTCGGGTGGAGGGGGAGGGGGCAGCGATATAAGCGGTGCTCCTGGTGGTACCGGTGGTGTAGGAGGGGGAGGAGGAGGAGGTTCTTTAGGAGTAGGAGGCTATGGAGGAGGAGGAGGAGGAGGAGTAGGCGATGGAGGAGGCTATGGAGGAGGAGGAGGAGGAGGATTTGGTGGAGGTGGTGGCTCAGGTATCGGAAGCGGTGGAGGAACTGGGGGATTTGGAGGCGGTGGTGGCTCTGGTAGTTCTTCTTATGGTGTTGGTGGAGTAGGAGCCACTACTGCTACTTCTAGTTCAGGGGGCTATGGGGCAGCACTAGGAGGGGCTATTTTTATAAATGGCACCGGCAGCATTACCTTTGGCTCAAATGTTGTTACAGACTCTTCTAATGCAGTAACAAGTAGAGGGGGAGCAGCCTCCGTAGGATCAGATCTTTTTGCGGTGTCGGGCGCTACGATTGCCTTTGCCCCAGCGTTAAATACTACCGTAACGCTCGCTGGGTCCATTGCTGATGATAGTTCTATGTCTCTTCCTGGATCGGGAGGATCATACACAACAGGCTCGGGATCTGGATCTTCTATTATAGTGCAAGGTTCTGGAGCTGTCGTATTTTTAGGTGCAAACACCTACACAGGAACGACGACGATTAGTGCTGGGATTCTTAAACTCTCCGGAGCGGGATCGATTACCAATACCCCTCTCACTTTAGCGGCAGCAGCAGCTTTTGATATTTCGACGGCAAATGGTGGGAGCGCGATCACAGATCTTTCAGGCAGCTCTGGATCGACGATAACTCTTGGGAGTAATACGTTGACTTTTGGCTCAGGTAATAACTCAACCTATGCGGGCATTGTTTCAGGTACTGGTGGTGGAATTACAAAGCAAGGATCTGGAACCCTTACTTTACAAGGTGCGAATACCTACACGGGTACAACGACGATCAACGAGGGGACTGTTCAGCTCTCTGGGATGGGAGCAATTAGCAATGCAGCACTCACTTTAGCAGCCGCAGGGACCTTTGATATTTCTCCCTTAACAAATGGTGGGACCACGATCACAAATCTTTCAGGAAGCTCCGGATCGACGATCCTCCTTGGAACTAATACTTTGATCCTTGGAACTACTATTAGCTCAACCTATGCGGGCATTGTTTCAGGTACTGGTGGTGGAATTACAAAGCAAGGATCTGGAACCCTTACTTTACAAGGTTCAAATACCTACACGGGTACAACGACGATCAACGCGGGGACTGTTCAGCTCTCTGGGACGGGAGCAATTAGCAATGCAGCACTCACTTTAGCAGCCGCAGGGACCTTTGATATTTCTCCCTTAACAAATGGTGGGACCACGATCACAGATCTTTCGGGATCCAGCGCAGCGACGATAACTCTTGGGAGTAATACGTTGACTTTTGGCACAAACAATGACTCTTCTTTTGCAGGCATTATCTCAGATACAGGGGGAGGGGGAATTACCAAGCAAGGATTTGGAAAACTTACCCTACAGGGAGCAAACACCTACACAGGAACGACGACGATAAATCTAGGATCCCTTGCTGTTAATGGCTCTCTTTTAAGTGCTGTAACAGTAAATGCAAATGGTACCTTAAAGGGAACTGGAACGATTAACGCCCCGATTGTACTGACAGGAGGGACCATCTCTCCGGGTAATTCTATTGGAACGCTGACGGGAAGTTCTGTTTCCTTTGATGGTTCTTCTACTTTTCATGTTGAGATTGATACGAGCAGCGCCTCAAAGCTTGTTTTAACGGGCACTGCTACTATTGATACGGGAGCGGTTGTAAATATAACTCTAGATTCTACCTTGATTTATCCTTTAGAAAACAGCTACCCGATTTTAACTGCATCGGGGGGGATTACAGGGTCATTTGATCCGGCTGTTACAGGAAATGCAGAAGGGTTTACTTTTACTTTGCTTAACACAACAAACCTTATAACATTGCAATATGACTATATCCCTCCTAATGTTCCTCATTCTGGGAAATTACAGGGTAATGCATTACAAGTCGCTAATTACCTCAATGAGTACGCGCCTATGACGAGACAATTGGTTAAGAACCTCTCAGAATCGGCAATTAACGATGCTCTTATCAGCGTATCCCCCTCTCGCAATGGGATACCAGTATCTGTGACCCAGCAGACAGCATTTACCTTCAGTGGTATGGTAAGCTCTCATCTTGATACTTTTAGGATGGCAAAACGGGGCTTTGCAAAGAAGAGCTCTCCTAAAAACCAATCTTCTAAAAAAAGCGCCTCTGAAAAGGAAAAACTCTTATATGATATCTATGATGATAATGGGGACTCTTCCTATTACATCGATTTCGAGATTGCTGAAAATGAGAGCTCTTTACCCTATGACAGACGGGATACTGTAGAAAAAGAGCAAGATTCTTCTGATTATCTAGATGAATTTATCGCTGAAGACAGCGATAAATTCTATTATCTTCAAAAGGAAGCCCCTGAATATGATCAAATAGCTGCTGGATTTGATATTAATACTCTACTTGTTGATGCCTCAGGCCAGATGCTTCCCACACCGTATACCAAAGAGACTTCTGTCTATAAAGAGAATGATTTTTGTGGTTGGATATCAGGCCTGGCTCAGTATGCTCACCAGAAAGCAGAGGAGCAAAATCCTTCATACAACTTCCTATCAGAAATTCTTACAACAGGGTTTGATTACCGCGGTATTGAAAAGACTCTTGTCGGAGGGGGCCTTGGCTACGCTCATACCCATTACTCTGAAGGGGGGAATGTGGGTCATGGTAATATCAACTACTATTTTAGCACCCTGTATGCCAATGCCTACATCAATCAGTTTTACCTCTCACCGGCTATCTGGGGAGTATATAACCAGGTAAACAATACCAGGAATATCTCCTTCCCTGGCTTTTCAGAAAAAGCCAAGGCCACGATTAACTCATGGCAGTTCACTCCTCATTTAGAAGTTGGTTACGATGTAGAAGAAGATAAATGGGGGAACATCACCCCATTTACTTCTCTTGATTGGGTCTTCAACTGGCAAGCAGCTTATAATGAGAAGGGCGCGGCTCCCTTCACAGCAAGAGAGCATGGTAAGCGGACCTCTATGGCGCGAAGTGAAACGGGTCTTAAATTCTCACAACTCTTCACCTATTCATGGGGAGCGCTTCTTCTCAAAGAAAAAGGTAGCTACGTCTTTGAAAAACCCTTTGCTACCTCTAACCTGCATACGGGGTTTGTAGGACTTCCTTCAGCACTCACTGTCGTTACTGGAACGTCTCCGTTAAATCTAGGATCTATAGGTTTTGATCTCCAAGCAAGTGTAGGCCAAAAGAAACCGGTATCGATTAAGATGGGACTTGAAGGGGAGATGGGGGTCAGATACTGGTCAGGGGAAGTAAACGTGATGCTAAGTAAGAGTTTCTAAATTTGGGACAGTCACTTACGGCAAGGCTTTTCTACCTTGCCGTAAGTTCTTCTTGAGAGCAAAGAGCCTCCGTTAGGAAAGTATGGAGTTCTATATGCTCTTCTACATTTTCTTTTCGGTCTGTCATAACTTCGATAAAACAAGATCTTGGGTTTTTTTTGAGATCTTCCCATGTAGAAAGTAATCCATTTTTAGTGGAGGGGCGGAAGAAAGGGATCCCTGCAAATTTGGCGATCTCTTCAAAATGAAAATCGTGGGATGTGGCAAAGAACTTTTCAAATTCATTCGCTTTACTTGCTATAGGAAGAAAAGAGAAAATTCCCCCTCCTCCATTATTCACAATCAGTAGTATCACAGGGGTCGGGCTACTAGCTACTTGGGTAATGGCATTCATGTCGTGCATAAAGGTGAGATCTCCAAGTAGGGCAATGAGAGGCTTTTGCAGCGCGGCTGCAATGCCGACCGCCGTACTTACGTTGCCATCAATGCCTGATACTCCACGATTAACAAAGACCTTGCCTGTAAAATTTTCAGGATAGAAAAAGCTGTCTGCATCTCTTACCGGCATGCTATTGGCAAGAAATAGGTTCCAGTCTTTAGGTATTTCTGATGCGAGGGTATGGATAAGACCTACTTCTGAAATGTTTTCTCTGCTAGAAAAAAACTGCTGTAGTTGGCTTTCTATTCCCCTTGAGGCAAGGGTCCATGGATCAAGGAGCCTAGAGGGTTTTGTTTCTACATAAGGTTCTAGATGTTTACAAACCCAAGAAATATCGCAGAATAGGCGTGTGGTTATTTGTCCCTTGGGATCGTAGCGATCTGGATGGTCTGCAATAAGAATATACTCTGGCTTTTCTTTGAAAAGCCACTCTGATAGGGCCTTAGATACAATACGATCTCCAAAATGCAGGACGCAGTCGACATGTGGCGAGTCGCTATTTTTAATAAGGGGATCGAAATAGGGGATGCATGGAGAGCTATGACAATAGGGTCTCATAAACGAGGTAATATCGGATACAACCGGCCACTGTAGTTTTGTAGCCAGTTCGAAAATAGCTTTGGCATCCTCTTCGCGGCTAAGAGATCCTACAAGGATCATGCCAGAAGAGTAGGAGGTTAGTTTTTTACCGATTGCTTGGAGGGTTTCTTCAGAGCACGTAGCGATACTTGGCAGATACTCTACCCTACTTGTTTGTGAGGATCTATATTCTACCGGATGCAAGGAGTGCAGAGGATCTCTAAACATGCAGTTGATGTGTACAGGCCCTGTTGGGGCCTGTTTACTCATAAATACCGCATAAGAAAGGGCGGAGGGTAAGTAGCTAGAAGGGATCCTTGGATCATGGCAGGCTAGATCTATGTGCCAGCGGACATGATTCCCAAAGATCTTGATGTGATCAGCTATTTGGTTAGAGCCACAGTCACGAAGTTCCGGGGGCCTATCGGCTGTTAGTAAGATCATCGGTATACGGCTAGCTGACGCTTCCATAACAGCTGGGAGCAGATTTGCAACGGCTGTCCCTGAAGTAACGATAATAGCGGCAGGTTTAAGAGACGCCTTGCTGTACCCAAGAGCATGGAAGGCAAGGCCCCGCTCATCAAAATGGACAAGTGTTTCCACTTTGGGGTGGGAAGCGGCGGCTAAAGTAAGAGCGCTTGATCTGGAACCGGGAGCTATACAAAAATATGTGACGCCGAGCTCTACCAGATGGTCGATAATTTGGTAGGCATATAACTCTGAGTTTATCCCTTCATCGTTTGGCATATAAAAGCTCGGTGAATTGCGCTGTTTTATTGTCTAATTCTTCCCACTCTTTAAGAGGGATCGAGCCCTTCACGATTCCGGCACCTGCAAAGAGGTGGATGGTATCTTCTTTTATAAAGGCCGATCTGATGGCAACGACTATATCGGATTTTACAGGGGATATCCATCCGATCGGTCCTGCGTACCAGCCCCGATCGAAGGGTTCATTTTCTTTGATGTAGCTAAGAGCTTTATCTCTAGGAGTCCCACCAACGGCCGGTGTGGGATGTAGCGCCTCTAAAAGATCTCGGTCAGAAAGTGGTTTTTTAAGCTCGCAGGAAAACTTTTTATAGAGATGTTGCACTTTGGGTGTTTGCAGAATGGAGAATTCTGCATCTTCTTTTAAAGAGCTAGATAGGGGGCTCAGAAGCTCTTTAAGAAAGGCCCCTACAAAGCACACCTCGTTTAAATCTTTAGGGCTTTTTTGCAAGCAGCTTTCCAGCTCAATGTCTTGCATCTTTGATATTCCTCTAGGAAATGTACCAGCGAGTGCCTCGGTCAAAAGAAGGGACTCTACTCTTGAGTAAAGCTTTTCAGGGGAAGATCCTAAAAAAACACTTCCCTGTGCAAACTCCAAAGAAAACACGGTAGTATTGAGTTTTTTCTCTTTAAGAAAGGCAAGGATTGCATAAGAGTGGATGGGGGAGTTCGTTTTCAGGGTAGTCATCCTAGCAAGAACTACTTTCTCCATAGAGCCCTGCTCTATTTCAGAAAGTGTTTTCTCTATCAGAGGCACCCAAGACTCAAGCTCCGGAAAATTCTCAGAGTGCTCTACTCTCAGCTCGAGAGTTAGGTCGCTTGGGGTATCCCATATGAGATCTTTACAAGGGTTGATTTTGGATTCATTAATGGAGTGGCTGATAAGGATTGTTTCTGAATGGGTCTGCACAATTTCATACTTTGGAAGAAAGTAACGGCTCCGAGGAAAGTCTTCCCATACATTACTATCCTTTAAGTCTTCAGAAAATGCTTGCCCTCCATACAGTCTTACATCTTCATCTCCTTCAAACGAGGAAGGAAGATGCTCTAGGCTCAAGATAGAGCCTAGAGCTATCCTTTCTTCGTGGGGAAAGCGGGGGCTTAAGTACATCTTTGGATAGAGCTCTTGGACAGAGAGAAAAGCAATTATATCAAGTTCTGTGATTTTTTTTTCTTGCCTGTGATATCTATAATTTTTGCCATCTATTACAAGATTTTTTTCCAAAGTCAACCCCTCTTAAGATTTGTCTGCATAATAGATCGTTACGGCTCCAAGCATCAGGGGAAGCATTTTAGCGGAAGAGAACCGGTTAATTTCCAGGAGATGGCAAAATGCCTTGCCGTAGGGGAATGTTTCCATTGTCTCATTGAGGTATACATAGGCGTCTTTTTTGGCAGAGAGCCATCCTCCAATTTTTGGAAGGACCTTTCTTAAATAAAGAAGGTGGAGTTGTTTGATTACAGGTGTTTGAGGGACGGAGGATTCTAGTATCAAAACTCTACCACCCGGCTTTAGTACTCTATAGATCTCTTGCAAGCAGACAGTCGGACTTGTCACATTGCGGATGCCAAAGGACATCGTCACACAATCGAAGGTGTCATCTGGGAAAGGAATATCCAGCGCGCTTGCATTAAGAAGCGAGACCTTTTCTTTATAGGGCAAATGAGAAATTTTTCTCCGTCCAATTTCGAGCATTTGCTCTGAAAGATCAATGCCTGTAGCTTTTGCGATATTGGGATGGTTATCCATAAGAGAAATAAGTTGATCACCAGTGCCGGTAGCGCAATCAAGAACATAGAGATCCTTTCCCTTAGGAAGGAAACTGCCCATCTTTTTTCTCCAGATGACATCGAGGCCGGCCGTCATGGCTCTATTGACTTTGTCATAGGTCGGAGATATCTGATCGAACATTTTCCAGACATCTTCTCTCGAGGGAGTCTTAGGTTGATTCTTAGTTTCCATAGCATTCAACTCCTTATTTAGTGGAGTTAACTTATGTAGCATATAGTTTATCCAAGGCACTGGAAATTTTGTTTTCTAGCTCTTCAACCAAGGGTGCTTTAGATGTAGAGGCATCTGGATGTCCTTTTATCAGGGGGAACACTTCTCTTAAACAGAACTCATAAGCTTCCCATGTAGGTCGGGCTCTTCGAGTCCTTAAAATTATTTTCACCGCTAGAGAAATTAATTTTATCTGTAAATTTCGGGTAGCCGTCCACCAGGGCTCTCTGCCTATCTTTTGGTGGTGAAATCCTTCTATAAGAGCGGTAAAAAGGTCCATTTCTAGAGGATTCATATTCTCGATTTGTTTGCAAAGGCCTGCTATAAATGGAGTTTCTTTAACAAGGATGGAGTACATTGTATAGATTTTACTCTGATCGTTTTCGTCAGTTTCTTTAATCGCTTCTGCAAATGCTAACCCTTTTTCAATTATAAAATCTCTGAAATGCTTGTGAGTATTACGTTTGATCTCTTTTAGAATCCTAGGTACAAAAGGAAGTCCTGTAAGACCTGGATTTGTAATTACTTCTTCGTAAGCTGATCTCTTCATTGCGTTAGATAATTTTCTATATAAACGCTGTCCTCGCTCATAATCTCCACAAACACAGGCTAATGCAATACTCAAAGCTCCTTTAGTCGATGCATAGGCGCAGTTTCCCACTTTTTGCATAGATAATGGTAATGACATCTCTGCGGAGTGGCAGCGTTCACTTGATTTGTGGTCAACGGCCCTTCCTTTTATTGGGGATAGTAAAAGGGGGAGTGTGGAAGTGAAATAGTACGATGTTTCCTTATGATCACTAAATGGATGCATTATTCTTTCGATAATTTTTTTGGTTATTTTTCCAGGAGAAATTTCAAAGCAAGAAATAGGATAATGATCGGAGGGCGATTTGTCGCAATAAAATAGTAGATTTTTATAAAAGATTAGTGCCGTAATGTGATGGGTTGAAGCAATAGGAATAATAGTCAAATCACCAGCGATTATTTGAGCGAGAAGCTGGGTAGACGAAGTTTTAAGATTTGCTGCTTGCGCAAACGCCTGTTTTAATATTTTTCGCTCTCCATCGCCTAGGTCCTCAAGGGGCGTCTTATGTAAGAGTTTATCCCACTCGGCATAAAAGAACTGAGCCTGAAAACATTCAAGATCCACTGTGGTTCCATGTAAATTAATAATGCCTTTCAGGTTATGAACATGTGAGAGCTTCTTAAGAGCTATATAAGCCGTAGAATAGGGGTCTTCTTCAAGAAGTGCTATACTTTCTTGGTCATTCAATCTCTTTGCTAGTATATACGGAGTTCTTCCGTCTTTTGTTTTGGCCCTTCTATCCGCACCTTTAGCAAGGAGTTTTTCTGCGATATAACTCAGGCCCCTATTAAGGGCTATGTGTAGAGGTTTGTATCCATGTGGATCTGGAGCTTCAATATGAGCATCTTTTGCGATGAGGCTTTCGACGATCTCATGATCTTCTTTCTCAATTGCCAAGTGCAAGGGCATTAATCCATCTGTACTTTTAGCATTTGGACTTGCACCTAATGAAAGCAGGTAATCAACGATCTTTAGGTTCTTCGCATTTATTGCATAATGCAAGGGGGTCATTCCCAAATGATCTTTTGATTCAATCTTACAACCTAAAGCAACTAGGGCAGATACAATATCTAGATGCCCCCCTTTTATAGCATGATGTAGAGCAGTACATCCAAAGGTGTTTTTATCTTCTATATGGGCGCCAAGATCTATAAGTTTTTGCAGAACTTCTAGGTCACCACTGTAAGCTGCGTAGTGCAAGCAAGAACTTCCCTCGATGTCGATATTGTGTATATTAGCACCAAGTGAAAGCAGTCTATCTATCTCCAATTGGTTTTTATTGAGAAAGGCAAGATGTAATAAGGTACGTCTATATTTATCTTTGATATTTATATTTGGAGGCGGGGATACTCCTTTGAAGGTGCGAGCAGCTATTTGCTGTGTGCTAAAAGCTGTGTATGTGGTGGTGGCGGATATATCAGCTAAGCCGTAGGTAGAGTTCATTGGCTTAGCTACAGCCTCCCTATAGTTCATAGCTCTAGCTACAATTGTAGTTACAGGCAGGTCTGTACTAGCCTTTGAGGAGGAAGGGGTATAAGCGGGTCTGTTTATACTTGTTGCTGAAAGTGGATGCATAATTTATTTAATTGGTTTTAATAAAGGTAATTATATATTAATTAAGCTTTTAATTAAACAAATAGATTTAAATAGATTAAAATATGTTAAAATTTTTTAGAAATGCACTCTTTTGTTCTAAAAAACCAACTAATTACATTATGCAGAAATGTTATAAGATTTATTTTACCATTACCCTATCATAAATTGCATCCCTAATCCTCCATGAAAGAGGGGGTGTTTGAGGGGGATTCCTCCCCCTCAAGAAAAATTGATATTTATAG
>JAPLSW010000063.1 GCA_026398435.1 Chlamydiota bacterium
GTATTTCGAGAAGATAGCGAGAAGATCTATGATAAAGATACGTCCGGATAGGACGTTTTCAAGAGCTAAGGTCGGAAAGCCCAAAAATCATCATGTTTATCGACGAAGTTGTTAAGTTGACAGCATTGTCGTATACGAGTCACTGATATCACAAATATTTTCGGAGAGTAACATAAGAAGCTCAAAAAATTAAATCAATATTGCTTTGGATTCATTGATTTAAAGGGTGAATACTGTGTTAACTCACACTAAATTCAACTTTATTTATCTATGAAAAGTGAATCGATGCTTGTCAGCATTCGATTCTCTCCAATTGCAAGACATGCTCACTACAACATATCCTCTAAAGATTGCATAAATTACACAAATGCACTAAAAATAGTTTTAGTAAATCTTAAGAGGTATTTATGCACGTGATACGAACCTTTGGCCACCTTCTAGGTGGAACACTCCTGGTTGCAGGAACTAGTATCGGAGTAGGGATGCTCGCTCTTCCTGTTGCGACAGCTGAGGGGGGTTTTTTTTCCTCACTACTAGTTTACGCTACATGCTGGCTGTTTATGCTAGGCACGGGGCTTCTTATCTTAGAGGCTTGTATCTGGATGCCTAAAGAAGCGAACCTTGTTACTATGGCCTCTAAACTGCTGGGAAGGCCTGGCAAAATTGCCTGCTGGATACTGTACCTATTTCTATTTTCTTGCCTGATGGTAGCCCATGTAACCGGAGGTGGTAATATCGTTGTAGAGCTTAGCTCCGGATCTCTGCCCTATGGGATTAGTGTTTTGCTTTATACCTTAGCTTTTGCGCCAGCTGTGTATTTAGGAACCCTTTGGGTGGATAGACTCAACCTCGTACTCATGGTAGGTATTGTCTTTTCATTTGGTTTATTTATCTTTTCGACAATACCTGAGATTACCCCGAAACTCTTATTTGAAGGAACACCCTCCAAAGCCTGGCTTGCCTTGCCCGTTGTCTTTACCGCATTTGGTTACCAAAGCCTTATCCCTACACTTATGAGCTATTTGAACCGGGATGTTAAAAAAATGAGGCGCGTTCTTATCATGGGCACATCGATCCCCTTTTTCATTTATATCCTATGGCAAGTGATCGTTCTCGGTATTGTACCGATTAATGCAGAAGGGGGCCTTCTAGATGCTATGAAGCACGGAGAAAATGCAGTAGCCCCCTTGGGGCGCTTCCTACATAATCCAGGGCTCTTATCTATAGGTCAAATCTTTGCCTTCTTTGCACTAACGACATCCTTTGTTGGGATATCCATCGGGTTTGTGGATTTCTTAGCCGATGGCCTAAAAGTACGTAAAAAGGGATTTCAAAAACTTGGCCTGTGCGCCCTTGTTTTCATCCTCCCCATAATTATCGCGCTTGTGGAGCCAGGTATATTTTTAGAGTCGTTAAACTACGGCGGAGGAATCGGAGTTGCACTACTACTTGGAGCGATGCCTGTACTTATGATCTGGTCGGGAAGGTATGTGCAAGGATATACGCTAAAGCATAAACAACTACCAGGTGGTAAGATCCTTTTATCTCTTATGCTTGTGTTTATTGCTTTTGAACTTGTGATCACAGTTCTTAAGTAAAAAGTTATTCTGCGGCCTTTAGGATCCGATTCATTAAGGCCGCATCTTTCTGGGTGGTGTCATCACAAAATACCAGAACCTCATCTACAACTTCAGAGTCTGCTTGCCTTAAGGCTGCATATAAGTTTTTCGCGGAAAGAGTGGTATATAGACAGTGCTTTAACTCTTCTACTACGCACGGAGAAAGAAGAAGTCTTTTACAGGCCGGCTCGTTCTCAAGATGACTTAGGAGATCATCCTTGGTGAAAAATAGCTTTAAGGGAGCTACAGGAGCGTAGTGGCGGTATTTCATACCGGGAGAAGAAACCGGTCCCGATATTTTTTTACTACAGTCAGCGACTCTTACCTCTTTTCCTAAAACCTTCTCTATCTCTTCTTTGGTGATATGACCCGGCCGTAAAATAATCGGGATATTTTCCATTAAGCTAATCACTGTGGATTCAATACCAATCTCAGAAGAGACTCCCTCGATAATTGCTGCAATCTTCCCATTAAAGTCGTGCAGCACGTGGGCAAGGCTTGTAGAGCTCGGCTTGCCAGAGATGTTAGCCGATGGAGCAACGATCGGCTGCCCGAGTAGAGAGATCAAATTCCGAGCGACTGGATGACTTGGCATACGAAAAGCCACAGTATTAAGACCTCCTGAAACAATCGATGGAACCCTATCTGTTTTTTCTAAGACAACCGTGAGTGGCCCCGGAAAAAAAGCCTTAGCAAGAAGATGAAAATCCTCCGGCACATTTTGGGCTATCATCTCGACTTGTGACAGATCTGAGATATGGGCAATCAAGGGATTGTCAGAGGGTCGTCCCTTAGCTAAAAAAATCTTAGCTATAGCCTCTGGGGAAAAGATTGGAGCTCCCAGACCAAAAACGGTTTCGGTCGGAAAAGCCACTATCTCCCCCTGTTGCAAAAGCTCCACGGCTCTATCTAAGGACTCTTCCGATAGAATCTCTGTAAGGTAAGTTTGTGCCATATATCCTTGAATTTCTCCTAAGATGATACCAGGTCTTTTGTTTTAGTTCAAAAATCCTTAGATATTTAAGCTACAAAAAAATTGAAAGGAATTCCTTTGGAATGTAAATCGTTGCTGCTCTAATATCGAAAGCAAAGTTCAAATTTAATTTTGGAGAATTTATCATGAAGAAGACAGCTATTTTTGTTCTTATTTACGGAGTTTTAGTCTGTGCCGGAGGACTTATTGGGCACTATAAATCAGGAAGCGCACCTTCCCTTATCAGCGGAATAGTGTTTGGGGCTCTTCTACTCATTGCAGCTTTTGCTATGTTTAAAAATAAGCGCTGGGGTCAGTGGCTAGCCATCATCCTCGCTTTTGCGCTCGATGCCTTTTTTACATGGCGCTTTGCTAAATCGCTCAAATTCATGCCGGGCGGACTTATGAGTCTTATAAGTCTTGCTATGGTGATCACTTTAGCTCTTAGATTTAACAAAAAACGCTAGCCTTTTAGAAC
>JAPLSW010000042.1 GCA_026398435.1 Chlamydiota bacterium
TTTTATGTACTAGAAAACAAATACCAACAGATCGTTTTTTCTAGCATTGGCGGAGCGATCTCTGAGATCAACCTACCATTAAATTCTCCTGCTAATCCGAGTAGTCCGGTCAGACCTATTGAGTTTGATAGAGAGATGCAGAAAGACTATCCATTTAATGATCACTACCCTGCATTCCCCTATTATTCTATAAATAACGGTTCTGCTTCTAAAGTTGCTCAAGGGAAGGTTGGTGGATACTATCCCCTCCTTCGCAGAAGCATCATAAATTCCAATAATGAAGCCTCATTTAGAGAGCCTTCCAGAAATTATGCCTTCAATACCCTATCTGATGATCCAGCAACCGCTACCATGCAATACAAAGTGACGAAGTTTTCCAAAACATCTATTGAATTCGAAGGAACTGACGGACAAAGACGGATCACAAAAACTTATACCCTCCCTGAAAATAGAGAAGACGCCCCCTTCTGTTTTGATGTGCAAATCAAAATTGATGGAGATGCTCGCAATCTTTGGGTGACAACAGGAATTCCTGAAGTTGAGCTAATTTCCGGTAGTTTTTCCCCTACGCTTAGATACCTGATGCAGAAAAACCAAAAGAACGTAGTAGAAAACCCCTCGCTTCCTAAAGGAACTGTTACTATCAATTCAGTAAATCCTGAGTGGATATGTAATTCCAATGGCTTTTTAGGTCTTATCGTAGATCCTCAAACAGAAATTGGATCTGGACTTGCACTAAACCAAATGCCAGGAAGTTCCGCTCCAACCCGTATCACAATCATCGATGCGCAAAACGAACTATATCCAGCTTCTAAATACTCAGGATTTGAGATCCAACTTCCTTTAAAAACATCTAACGACCCGATAAAATTCCGTGTTTTTGCAGGTCCATTTGATGATCAAGTATTAAAACTGCTGGATAAAACATTTACCGATCCAGAAACAGGTAAAAACCCTCGTTATATATCAGCTATGAGCTTCCAAGGATGGTTTACCTTTATCTCTGAGCCTTTTGCTAAATTCCTCTTTATCCTTATGAAGTTCTTCTATGCTATCACTTCTTCTTGGGGTGTTTCTATCGTCCTGCTGACGCTTGCTCTTAGAGTAATGCTTTATCCTTTGAATAGCTGGTCGATGAAGTCTTCTTTAAAAATGCAGCAGATTGCTCCACAGATTAAAGCAATCCAAGAAAAACACAAAAAAGACCCTAAGAAATCTCAGTTAGAAGTCGTCGCTCTTTACAAAGAAAAAGGGGTTAATCCTATTACTGGATGCTTCCCTATACTCATCCAGATCCCCTTCCTTATCGGTATGTTTGATCTATTAAAATCCTCCTTTGACTTAAGGGGTGCTATGTTTATACCGGGTTGGATTGATAACTTGACAGCTCCTGATATGCTCTTTAGCTGGAAGTATCCTCTCCCCTTCTTTGGAACTGATTTCCACTTGCTTCCGTTCCTACTCGGTGGTGTGATGTATTTCCAACAGAAGCTAGCTTCCCCTCTTCCTAAAGATAAGAAGCTATATTCAGATCAACAGAAGCAACAGAAAATGATGGGTAACATCATGGTTGTTGTATTTACTGTGATGTTCTACCACTTCCCTTCTGGATTAAATATTTACTGGCTATCTTCCATGGCGCTCGGTATATTGCAACAGTGGATAACTAATAAAAGTTTCCACCAAAAGGGACCCAACCTAAAACAGGTTAAATAGAGGGCGCGTAAAGTCGCTTAAAAAAACCATGCAAGCGTGGCAACAGTTTCTCACCGCCCTCGAGAGCGATCTCGGGGCGGACACAGTAAATAAGTGGCTAAGACCTTTAAAGGTCGTACACTTTGATGCCGGCAACCTATATCTGGAAGCATCAGATTCCTTCCAGATAGCTTGGTTTGAAGAGCATATTAGAACTAAAGCCCGGAAGGCTTTAGTTAATAACAATTACAACCCCATCAAGATCCATCTCTCTTCTAGCTCGATGGATACCCCTGTTAAAGCATCCCCTGTAAAAGGATCCCCCTTCCCCATAAAGGCTCCCTTCACTCTGCAAGTAGATACGCTTGATCCTCTAGCGACCCTTGATAACTTTATAGTGACAGAGTCCAGTCTATTAGTATTTGATCTTGTCGCCTCCCTATCCGGATTTACCAAAGACTCCACCCATCCGACAGCTCTTGGCCAATTTAACCCTATCTACATCCATGGAGCATCAGGATCGGGCAAATCTCACCTTTTAATGGGTATAGCCCACAGCCTTGCGCAAAATAGCATCTCTGCTTGCTACGTAAAAATGGAAACTTTTACAGAAAATGTAGTAGCAGCCATTCGTAGTGGCAATATGCAGGAGTTCAGAAAAGCGTATAGAATGGCTGATGTGCTAATTGTCGATGATGTACAAATCCTTGCTAAAAAGCTGGCTACCCAAGAAGAATTCTTTCATACCTTCAATACCCTGCAAACAGTTGGCAAACAGATTATTCTTAGCGCTAACTGCTCACCCGCCTTTCTCCAGGATATAGAACCCCGCCTAGTTAGCCGCTTTGAATGGGGCATTACCCTACAGATCGGCATGTTAGAGCAAGATGACCTTATAAAAATGCTCGAAAAAAGATTAGAGCTATTGTCTTTTCCCTTAAGCAAAAGCGCACTTGAATACCTAGTAGAGACCTTTTCATTCCATCTAAAATCCCTTCATAGAGCCATTGAAGCACTCATTTTACGAACACACAGCGGAAACACTAAGATATTAAGCCAGCACCTCGGAGCAAAAGATATAGAAGTACTTCTTTCTGACTTGATAGAACAAACAAGAAGGCAAGTGCTTAATCCCCAAAAAATCGTTCAATCGGTCGCTGAATTTTATGGAATCAAATCTGAAGATATTTTAGGCAAATCACAAAGCCATGAATATACTCTCCCTCGAAAAATCGCCATGTACCTCTGCAGGCAGAAAATTAAAATGCCGTTTACGCAGATTGGACAGTTTTTCCATAGGGATCATTCTACTGTGATGAGCAGCGTATCTCATATCAAAGAAACTGATGACGTAGAACTTACAGCATCCTTAAAGATGCTCGGGAAAAAACTTGAGTCCCTTGCGGACGCCTCTTAAATTTCAGACAAAAAAAAGCCAGGTCTCGGAAAACTCCCGACAACCTGGCTATAGTACGTAAAAAACAAAATCTACTAGATCTTAAGGAATTTCTCGCCTGGCTTACCCTGCATAGGTCCACTTGGAAGATCTTTTGGAAGCTCTCTACCTTCGTTAATAGTTTTCGCTTTTTCTCTCCACTTTTCTACAGATTCCACAAAGAGAGGAGCAAAACGTCTTAGAGAAGAAGCATCAGCGCCCATTCCCATCTCTAGCACGCAGTGCATAAGAATCAGTTCTTCAGGAACCGCAACCCCTATTCCGCCACCAGCCATTTGGCCGCCAAGCATAGATCCTTCAAGTAAAGCTTCATAAAGCTTAAGACGGATTTTGTCGTCTTTTGGAAGGCCATCTAAGATAGGAGAATACAGGTACAGCCTGTCTGAGTTTGGCTCGTATGTGACGTGAAGAGAAAAAGTATTATCAATGCCTAAAATACACGTATAATTCTCATCAAAAACCAATTCTAGGTTTAGCTCTTTACCGAATTCTTTTAAATTGGCCTTTGCATTTTCCAATGACATGGATAGGTCCTCCTTTTAAACGTTAGTACCTAGTTTTTACATAGATTTAATAAGCTTAAGCTTTCCAATCGGGAAGAAAAATAGCAACAAAAATGTGTCTTTATAGCTAGTTTCTTTAGTTTTCCACCTTGGTGCAGAAGAATTAGTTCTTCGTACTTCCAAAAATGAGCTCAAACTTCTCTAAATATTATTGTATCTTAATATTTTTTATGTTTCAAGGGATTTAATAGCAGGAAGAAAAGCTAAATCCCCCTCCGGGACCTTTCAGCATTAAAGGATAGTAATGAGCAATACGTATCCAGTAAGCACTGGTAAAACCTCCCCCTTGGGAGTGACAGTTGATGATAAGAGAACCAATTTTGTCCTCTATTCTGAGCATGCAACAGCTGTATCTCTACGCCTATTTTCCCCAAGCTCTCCCCACCCCTTTTTAGATATAACCCTAAATCCCCATACAAATAAAACCGGATCTATTTGGCATGTGGCTATCGAAGGGTTGCCCAAAGAAGTCTCCTACGGTTACCTAGTAGATGGACCAAGCGATCCCCAGAAAGGCCTGGTGTTTGATAAAACTAGACTTCTAAGTGACCCCTACGCTAAGGGTCTTACCTCAGGAACTCACTGGGGAGACGGATTTTCTAAAGACGAGCCCTACCAACCAAGGGGCAAGGTCCTGCAAGCCTCGAGCTTTGACTGGGAGGGGGTATCCTCCCCTGAGATCTCACAGGAAGATCTGGTAATCTACGAAATGCATGTTAGAGGCTTTACTAGGGATAAAAGCAGCAAAGCCGCCCATCCGGGCAGCTTTCTCGCAATTATCGAAAAAATCCCGTATCTTAAAAGCCTAGGGATCAATGCGGTAGAGCTTCTTCCCATCTTTGAATTCAACGAATGTGAAAATAAGCTAAAGAATCCTCTAACAGAAAAAAAGCTCCATAACTACTGGGGCTATTCTACAGTGAACTTTTTCTCTCCCATGAACCGGTATGCCACAGAAAATAGCTGGAATGCCTCCCTTAAAGAATTTAAAACTCTTGTCAGAGAGCTTCACCGCAATAACATAGAAGTGATCTTAGACGTAGTGTATAACCATACGGCCGAAGGGGATAAAACAGGACCCCTTCTATCCTACAAGGGTCTAGATAACTCAGCTTACTACATACTCAGCCCAAATGGAGAATACCTCAACTTTTCCGGCACAGGGAATACGTTTAATTGCAATCAGCCGATTGTCAAAAAACTCATTATCGACTCCCTGAAATACTGGGTAGGTGAATGTGGTGTGGATGGGTTTAGGTTTGATCTAGCCTCCATCTTAACAAGGGGCCCGGATGGGGAGCCCCTTGCTAAACCTCCTTGTATTGAAGAAATCCTAGACGAGCCCCTTCTTGCCAAAACCAAATGGATTGCAGAAGCCTGGGATGCCGCCGGCCTATACCAAGTGGGATGTTTTCCAGGGTTTGGTAAATGGTGTGAATGGAATGGGAAATTTAGAGACACAGCTAGAAAGTTCATTAAAGGGACCGACGGGCAGGCAGGCCCTTTTGCTACCGTTTTATGCGGATCGGAAGATCTGTATGGGCATGATAGAGCCCCGTTCCATAGCATTAATTTCATTACAGCCCATGATGGATATACCCTAAGAGACCTTGTCACCTACCAGATGAAACACAATGAAGCCAATGGGGAGCAAAATAGGGACGGGGATAATAATGGAGAAAGCTGGAACTGCGGAGTAGAGGGGGAAACTACCAACGTAAAAATACTAAAACTTCGAGACCAGCAACTAAAAAACTTTTATCTGACCCTTTTCTTAAGCATCGGGACACCCATGATGCATATGGGGGATGAATATGGTCATACGAGAAAAGGGAACAACAACCCCTACTGCCAAGATAACGAGCTCAACTGGTTTTTATGGGGAGAACTCGATACACGCCCGGACCTTTTCACCTTCTGCCAATTTCTGATTAAATTTAGACTCAGCCACAAGCAACTTTTTTGCCGGAAAAAGTTCCTTACCGGCAAAGAGATCTCCTGGCATGGGGCAAAGCCCGAAAAGCCCTCCTGGGATCCTTCCTCTCGCCTTGTTGCCTATACTCTGCATGACGAGCAAGGTCATGACGTATATATAGCCTTCAATGCCTATTTTGAAGATGTCAAATTAGAACTGCCTCATCTTCCTGATAAAAAGCACTGGTACAGAGTTATTGACACGTCCCTCGATAACTTAAAGCAAATACAAAAAAATCCGGAAAAACAAACTCCTGAAGGATTCACTTATACGCTACGGTCCCATTCAAGCATTGTTCTTAAGATATTTTAAAATTTCAAAGGAATTATCTAGAGAAATCTTTGCCAGTGGCCAAGAATAGAGCTGGTTTGCTATGGTGAAAAGACGTTATAACACAATAGTTCGATATTTATCTCCATGGAGGCACAATTCATGTCCCGTTATATCACTGCAGGTCTTGCAGCAGCTCTGTTACTTAGCTCATGCCACGATGATGGCCAAGATAAAACTGCCGTATCAAGCCAGGCTAAAATGGCAAAACCTAGAGTTGCCATAGCGCCAGCTATTGACAATAGCAAACATTCCGTACCTTGGAATCTTTCCGATGAAATCACCTACTCCCTATTCTACCGGTTAGACCAAAAAGAAAAATTCTTTCTTGATGATCCTCAAAAAATGAAGTCTATCAGCAAAAGATTGCATGCAAATAACAATCCCTTTGGCGGCGATCTCAAATGGATTAAAAGAGCCTTTAGTCAAGACGACTTCGTTGTCTTCCTTGAAGTTCTTGAGCATGAAGAAGCTCCCAATCTAGTTGAGAAAACAAGTCTTGCAAAAGACTGCTCGGCAAATTTAAACATGACAATGAGAGTCATCGTGGTCGATATCCGGCAGGCGCAGCCAGTAGTAGTTCTCCAAGAGGTTGTACATGACTCCCACTTCATCCCAAGACAATTTAACCAATACAACTTCCATCAAGTGTATTGGGGAAATGAAGAGTTTGCGGTGTCTCCTCTCGGCATGGCTCATACCCAGTTCCTAAAAGAGATCTCTTCGCGCATCGAAGATTACATCTCACTTGCCAAGAGCTCGTAATGGATGAGGCGCAAGGACACATCGGAGAGAACATAGAAACTATCGTCCTCTTTGCGATCCTTGCCCTTTTTCTAAATATGATAGCGAAATCGAAGGGATTTTTCACCCTTCCCCCTCCGGGGCCTTTTTCTAAACAGCAAATTTTCGGCCGGCAGGTAGCCAGCTGCTTTGGGATTTACCTAAGCTACTCGCTACTACTAGCTCCCTTTATTACGTATCTGTGCAAATTATTTTATACAAATATCGATCTTCCTGTGGCTTTGATTAGCTGGGTACAATTTTCCACCATATCGCTTATCTTAATTACCCTTTTTGTTTATGCAAAAAGGCAAGATAGAACCCTTATGAAAAGAATCTGGAAAGACTATTCCCTACCTAACCCTTCTTCCCCCCTGACAGACTGGGTAATTGGCGCCCTTACCTGGGTCTTAGGGTTTCCTGTTGTCGTGGTAGTTGGAGAACTTTGTGACACACTTATTTATCTTCTATTTGGGATGCAGCCCTACGAGCAGGTGGCTGTCCGCTATCTTAAAATGACCCTCGAGTCCCCTCCGATGCTTATCATTGCTTTATTCACAATACTTATAGCAGCTCCCGTCATCGAAGAATTTCTTTTTAGAGGGATGCTGCAAACGTGGCTTAAAAACAGACTGGGAACAAAAGCGGCAATTCTCATTGCCTCAATGTGTTTTGCACTATTTCACCTTGCAGCAAGTCAGGGTCTTGGCAATATATCTTTAGCCCTTTCTTTGTTTTCCTTTGCATGTTTTCTCGGATTTATTTATGAAAAAAAGGGATCGCTCTTTGCATCCATTGGCCTTCATATGACATTTAATGCAGTGAGTACCCTTAGGATCTTATTTTTTTCAGAAACTTGAAAAGGAGATCTCCCATGAGGCTAAAAGCCCTAGCGACAGCTTTGATTACTTTAAGCACTTCCCTTTGCCTAAATACCCTATGCGCAGAGGAAGAAGAGCCGGATCCTAAATTAGACGTGAAACTGGCAAGTAGCATCAATGACTTTGCCTTTTCGATGAATAGGGATCTAATGAAGGATTCTTCCTCCAGCACCCTTTTCTCCCCATACTCCTTATTTACGACCCTTTCCCTTCTGCATGCCGGAGCCCGAGCTGAAACGGCCGCTGAAATCGCAAAAGCCCTATCGCTAAAGCTGCCTGCAGGAGATCTATCCGATCAGATTGCAAAATACCAGAAACAGCTAAAACCCTCTAAAACAGATAGCTTTAGTCTTAAGACAGCCGGCGCCCTGTGGATGGATAGAGACAGCTATATTCTCTCCGACTTTAGACATATAGCTGAAGGAAAGTATGATGGAAAGGTAGAAAGCCTTAACTTCGCAGACGAAGAAAAAAGCAGGTCCATTGTCAACGAGTGGATTGCTAACCAAACTGGTGGCAAAATCCCCACTCTTTTACAGATGGGAGATATCACCCCCTTAACAAGACTTCTCATCACGAGCGCCCTTTTCTTTGAGGGTAGCTTTCAAAAACCTTTTGACCCAAAAAATACGAAAGCCTCTCCCTTTACTACGGAATCGGGCCTGGCATCTGTGATGATGATGGAGCAGACAGCCTTTTTTCCTTACTATGAAAGTGAAAAATTGCAAATGATTGCCCTTCCTTTTAAGGGGGTAAGTATTTCCGGATCGCAAATTGCCTGCCTTATTATTCTGCCTCAAAAGACAAGTTCTCTTTCTCAAGTAACTGAAATCGTTACGAGCTTTTCGTTTAAAGAGTGGATGGGCGCACTCGACATGAGGAACGTCCATGTAAAAGTTCCAAAATTTACCGTGAATTGCCGAAATGATTTAAGTGATCTTCTTCAAAAGATGGGGATGCAGATCGCATTTACTACTAAGGCTAACTTTTCCGGTATTGATGGGATGCAAGATCTTTTCTTAAGTAAGGTCCTTCATCAAGCCTACTTTCTCCTCGATGAAAAAGGGGCTTGTGCCGCCGCGGCCACAGCCGCTGCAATGAATGTCACATCAGCTGGCCCCTCGGCAGAGGCTCCCCTTGAATTCCTAGCTGACCATCCCTTTCTTTTTGCTCTTGTCGATATAACTACCAACACGCTGCTATTTTTAGGTAGCTACACTCAAGCACCAACAGTGGGAGAGCCATGACACAGCATTTCGATGTAGTAAGCTTTGGGATATCTGATCAGGGCCTTGTTCGGCAAAATAATGAAGATGTATGGAAGTCCCTTCCCTCTCACCATTTTTTTGTATTAGCGGATGGAATGGGTGGGCATAATGCCGGCGAAATCGCCGCCCATGAAGCCGTTGAATGCCTATCCATGTCGATAAAAAGGATCTTTTCCAGCGATAGAAAAGAAAATACCGAACCGGAACATATTGCTGACCACCTCCACTATGCCATACAAGATGCCAACTGCTGGGTAAAGCAGCTCTCCGAACAAAATGAGTGCTATACAGGGATGGGAACCACCCTCTGCTGCTTTATGCTTCATAAAGATCAACTCATCTATGCCCATGTAGGCGATAGCCGGATCTATCGGTTTAACTCTATAAAAGAGCTTGAACAGCTTTCAGAAGATCATTCCTTAAAAAACCATCTTCTTCGAAAGGGCAAGCTCACCTTAGAGAACATGGAAAGGTATCCTTATAAAAATCGAATTACCAAAGCCATCGGCACCCAATTGTTTGTTCTACCCGATGTCGACTTTACGCCGGTAGAGCCAGGAGATGTCTTCTTCCTCTGTAGTGATGGGCTTACAGATCACCTCTGTGATGAAGAGATCAGCCGGATTCTTTCAGAATACGGCTGCGTGGAAAAAGCTTCAAAGATCCTTGTCGATAAAGCTAAAGCCAAGGGCGGTAAGGACAACATCACCATTGTGATGATAAAGATCCTTAGTAAAAACAGTGACTCTTAAAACTTTTTTACACACGCAATTCCATAGCGACTCTCTGCAAACCTTACCGTGGCCAAATGCAGTCCTCTTGAGGAAAATCCCCCTATTGCCATGGGATAACTCTGAGACTCAAAATAGGAGTGATCGGAATCTGTAGAAACATCCTTACACGTACTAAAAGTAGGCAATCCCTCACAGCCTGTTTCATCACCAAAGTGACGCTCCCCCTTTCCTACATAGCGAGCAAAAATAACCGTTACTAGATCTATAGCAAAAGGTTCTGCCTCATAACCTGCACCCGTACCTGCATTTACTTCCTCAATAGATCCCTTTTGCTCATCATAAGACTCTCCAAGAGCTACGGCTTCCTTTCGAAGCAGTAGCCAAGAGGAAGGGCCTGCATTCGTTATTTCAACTATCGCAAGAGGATCACTAAGCGGAGAGACTCTAAAAAACCCTGTCTGATTTCCAACTGCCGGTTGTGCAACAAGACGATCTAAAGTTCTTAGGGTAAGAGGATGCAAAGTTCTTGTCGCAATATGAGTTAAAAATCTAGGACGAAGAACCGGAGGAAGGTGTGTTTCATATACTTTTTTTTCTGGTTCAATAGGATCTGGCCCATTCCAAAATCTATAGAATGAGGGAGGAAGCTCGGGCTCTAAACCAACATCTACACCAAAATACCTCTGCCACTGTTTTGCTCCAAAGGGATCTTCCGAACCGATTATATAATTCACAATTCGATGAGCGGCTGTATCTGGGAAGCCGTGAGATGCCAGGATCTCGAAGATTTCAGGTCCTTGGACTTTAAAAAATAATGCAGCCACAGGGGGCTGCCTACCAGGTAAAGGAGATCCTGCAATTGATGCCATAGTATTTGCCTCTTAGAAATTTTGCAGAAAACATACCGCAGAATCCTATTTTACTATGAGAGTAAAATAGGTGAGTTTTTTCTAAAGACAATGGGGAAAGCACTCAAATACCAAATGGAGCTACCCGCTTTGCGACGCGACATATTCGGACATCTTACATCGCTTATCATATCCCAAATAACTAAACAGGCTACCAAGCACGTAACTATGGGTGTCACCAGAAGATTTATAAGCGCTTGGTATAGAATAACAATGACCGAAGGAGCCTGGAGTTTTTATCCCAAGCGTAGAGAGCGCCCGATCAAATGGGGATAAATAGGGGTTATCGTTATATAGATCCCCTTCTACGCACAAATGGGTACAATACCTATCAGCGTTATTAAGTATCTCTGGAGGTATTTCTGCTTGAAGTCCAGCTCCCATCGGAACTGAATTGAAGCAAATAGCCTGTTGTTTATTCTTCAGAGCGATATATTGCGCATACCCGCCCCCTCTAGATTGTCCCAAAAGAGTCCATTTTTTCCTATTCCATTTAGGGTTCTGCTTAAGCCTTAAGAATAATTTATCGAGATCCTCACAGAACTCACTGCTTGATCCGAGTATCGCCCCTACTGTCGCAAACGTTTCCTTTGATTCCTTTGGATCTGCTGTCCCATTAAATAATGAAGACCAATGCTGAGATTTTGCCCCAGTGATACTTAAATAGAGATTGTCTCCTTGCTCTGTGATCGAAAAGCTTACCTTTGTCTTTGTATCAACATATCTGGTTCCATCTTTCTGAATTCCTATCTCTTCACACTCTTTATCACTGAGCTGAGCCGGGCGGATGCCTAAAGGCTCAATCCAACTTGTATCTCCATTATGTGTATAGGCGATGATTGCCAGGGGATTAACATAGGCCCTTGCTTCTTCTTGCGAGAGCCTCTTTTCGGCTTTACTCACGTTGCCTGTAGGAAATACATCCTTCCACTTAATTGCCTTCTGCAGCCTTAAAATAACCCGGGCACTCTGCTGTAACAATCTACATGCAGCTCCAGGGATGGACCAGTTTTTTGAACCAAAGTATCGCAAAGGAAAGGCAATGACCGTCAGTATCTTTTTAAAAAAGCTACTGACCTTTTCAGCCGTAGTAGGAAGGTCTGTTTTTTTTAGCTGCTCTGCAAAAACACCTTCTTTAATGATAACAGTAGAGAAGGGAGGAATGGTAATGGTATAAGTATCATCTTTATCTATAGTTATCTGACTGTTTATGAAACCATGCCCTCCAAAGGCAGTGTCATCAGTGGAAAAGATTTCTCTAAGATCTAACTGCTTCATCCGATCCTTAGGTATTTTCACTGTAAGGCGCTCAGGGGTGCTGCTTGCAAAATTATGAAAACAGCAAAAGGTCGTTCCATCCTTAGCAGACCGGCGATAGGCATGGATTTTTTTCGATGGATCCTCTACCCATTCTAAGTCATGTCCATTGGCATCGTGTTGATAAAATGCTGCCTCAGTGGTATAAATCTCATGCATTCTTTTAAAAAGTGCTTTCCCTTGAAGATCCCTTATGGGATCTATTGGTTGGACATCCTGGAGACCGGGGCTCTTTTTCTTTAAATGATCAACACCCCAAGGAGTTTGATTCTCAGATTCTTCACCCATGAAGAGCAGTTTTTTTCCTGGAGAGCAAAAGATGGAAGAAACCATTGCTCGATGATTTGCCCTTCGCTGAAATTCCGAATCAATAGTATCTGATAGAGCTCCAAGGGTGTGTCCGTTTGTAGCGCAGGCTTCATCATGGGAAATAGGGAGAATCTGCTTATGAAAATTATCGCTTTGAATCGCGTGTTTTAAAAGCTCGTAATTTCCTTGTTTTGCTTTAAGAGAAAGGGAGAAATAATTTAGCCAGTCTTTTACCCAACCTACATGCCATTTCATATCGAATTGAAATCCCTTTTCATGAAAAGGTTTTGAAATTTCTTTCATTCCAGAAAAATCTTCGGCAATCGTAATGGCTCCCTCTCCATGGGTCTGGACAGCGTGATTTAGCTGAGATAAAAAAAGATGGGAATTTTTTGTATCTTCCGAGTTAAGAATACTTCTTACACAATCGACTCTTAATCCATCAATATGAAGGTCTTTTATCCAAAACATAGCATTCGAAAGAAGAAAATCTCGAACAAATTTTTTCGAATAATCAAAATGGAGTCCGCCGTACTTAAACGCTAAATTGCGAACACTAAATTTAGAGCCTAGTGAAGAAGGCTCAAATAACTTTGTTCCATCAAAATCTTTAAGGCCAAATTCATCGGATGCAAAATGGGCAGGAACCCAATCTAAAATCACTCCGATCTTATTCTTATGAAGCTTGTCGACAAGATAGGCAAAATCCTCAACACTCCCCATTCGGCTTGTGGGCGCGTAGTAACCAGTCACTTGATATCCAAGAGAGGACTTCATGGGATGTTCAAGAATCCCCATTAACTCAACATGGGTAAAGCCATAATCTTGAGCATGCTTAATTAACTCATCCGCAAGCTCTCGGTAATTTAGGGGTCTTTGATTTATACGTTTCCAAGACAGAGGATGAACTTCAAAGATGCTCATGGGCCTCGACTCTCCGGCCTGCTGTTTTCTTACTTGCATCCATTCCGTGTCTTGCCAGTCATGGGAATTATTTTTAATCACTGAATAAGGGACCAGATCTCTTTTCTTACATTTGATATGATGTTTAGCAAATGGATCAATTTTTAAAATGCCGTTGATACGATAACGGTACCTTTGTCCTTCTGGTAAAGTAGGAACGGTAACATCCCATATATTTTTATTATTCTTACTAAGAGAAACTGTACTGACTTCATTCTCTTTATCGTCATACAAAATCACTTCAACATTTTTGGCATTCGGAGCATAGACCCGAAATTGCGTATGCGGCCCTCTTTGTATCGCTCCAAGCTCATTATGCAGATTTATCGAGACGTCCTTGCCATAAGGTGCTGGGGTGCTTTTTCTCACCCCCTCTGGCATAGAATGGTAGAGCTCAACATATTCTTCTGCAGATAGGGATTTAGAATAGAAAGCATCTAAATATTTCCCCTCTGCATCTACAGCGGCCTTTGTAGGATTAATAGGGGTAATTCTTCGAGACAGTAAGGAATAATAGTTTCTATGAGAAGATAGATCCTTTTCTGCGTGTCTGGCAATAGCTGCTCTATAGACTAGGGCATATTGCTCCGATGGACTGAGGCCATGAGGGGAGCTATTCCAACTAGAAGCCAGAGCCTCAGTCATCACCCTTCTACAAATTTTTTCTTTTGTTGGATCATCTGTTTCCCGAAAAAACTGTAATGATTGTCGAATTGACTCCCGCATTGGCTCTTCAGTTTTCTTCTGTTCAAATAGAAAGCCATTGAATCTATCTTCTCCTTGTTCAAGGGGAAGAATAGAATCGGCAAGTCCGCCCGTTTTAGCTCCAAGAGCCAAAGACCCGTATAGCCACCCCTCAAACTGCACAAGGCCACAAGGCTCAAAGTTAGACGGCATGAAAATCATATCAGTAGCAGCCCTTACAACAGGACCTATACCCGGTCGCTCCCCATCCCCCTGTTGATAATAAAGGTTTCCATTTGCTGTTTTATAATCTCTGAGAAAAAGTACACCCTTAGGATATTTTACTTGCAGTTCATCTAAAATTTCAGTTGCTTTAGAATCTTCACTTGTCCCCATACAAATAAACTGGCCACCATTTTTTAAGACTTCTTCAATCGCTGTATCAAAGTGATCTAGTCCCTTCTGAAAGCTATCGAAACGTCCTATATAAGTTACGATAGGCTTTGAAAAGTCGATGTCAGCCTTAGGTAGATATTTTTTAACGAAGGCTTGCAATTCCTCTTTCGATTCTCTTTTTTTTGCTAAAATGGAATCGGATTCTACTGAGTAGGTTAAATCGATCTCATCACCACTCTTTAGAGACCTCCATTTCTTTAAAACCGAATTATTCGCAGGATTCCATCTATCAGGGTTGGACCCGTTGAGAATTCCAGTAATTTTCCCTTGTCTAGCAGCATGTCTAACCGCAAAAGAACCCCCTTCACCGTATTCAGAAGTTTGACTTTCCCGTACAAATTGCTTGGACACCGTGGTAATCATATCTGCTTCTAATAAAGTCTTAAGGAAAAAGTTGTGATTAAGTCCTATGATTCCTGCATCTTGAAAACCCTTTACCACTGGATCGTAGGAATAACAACCGGTTTCAAGTCGCCCCTGAGAGGCTCTTGAGTTATTATGGAATGTGAAAACGGAGGGAATAGTTTTATCGGGATTTCTTGCTTTTAAAGCATGCAGAACGCCAGCTGCATGCCAGTCATGAAAATGAAGAACGTCGGGTTTTTCATGAGAGTCAATATAATCCGCTGCAAGCTTGGTAAATTCTGCAAAACGGATAGCTTGAGTAGGAAAATCCGGTCCATAAATATTAGGGTCGGTATCACCTAGCTGAAAAGAAGGATGCTCAATAAGAACACATTCTATTCCTTGGTAATCATAAATGTAGGCTTTATAAGGCTCCCCTGCTGAGGAAATAAGCTCGATAGGCGGAGTGCAAGCCTTGATGACAGATGAGGGAATCGTAGAAAAAAAAAGAAAAATAAGTCGTACTTTATTATCTGGATGCTGCTTCTTAATTCCAAGACTTAAACCCTCGACAGCTTCTGCCAGGCCCCCTTGCTTAACAAACGGAGTATATTCAACAGAAAGCATTGTGACGTTGATGGGCTTTGCCAATTGCTGCTCACCATCTACTAGATCAGATCCATCAAATATATCTAGTTCCTCAAGAGGTTTCGTTAGGATCTTATCTGTCTTTTGGATCTTATCAATAGTTTTACTATCTTCATTTTGCAAGAGCTGAAGATAGGCGAGCTTCTGCTCTCCTAGGACTTGTATTGTCCTCTCTAGAAGAGAAGATCTATCTTTAGATCCATCGAGCAAGCATTGAAAATTTTCAGATGATAAGCAACTCTTAGTCTCAAAGGCATAGGCATTTTTCAATAGATCCTGAATTTTTAGAGGAAGAGCCTGAAAGTGGTCTGTTATTGTATTGGACGGCCCTTTAGCTTCTAGTATAGCGATAAATGCCTGTAATTGGGATTGGACGTATTCATATTGGAAGACGGATATAGCGAAAAGGGCTTTTCGATGTATATTGTCTAGATTTTTAGAAGCAATACCAGGTAAAGATTCGAAGGTTCCTAAAGATATTCCTTTGTTTTTTTGAATTAATTGAATATTTTTACATATAAGCGTTGAAACATCATGGTTGATAATTTCTTTTTCAAAAAACCTGAGATTTTTATTGAAAAAAGAAACTATATAATTTATCGATCTAAAAAAAATTATAAATATAGTATTTTTTTGAGAATTCTCCACCTGGCGTATAATCGGCAGCAAATCATTATGTTGACTTGGTCCCCCTATCATCTGAATTGAAGTATTTAATTTAATACTCACAAAAAAACACCTATTTTTATTTTAAAAGAAGAGCATACTTAACATGTGATGTTCATCAATCTGATTGCACTATTATAACTGTAAAAATATATAAATAAAAGAGTCTTCAATCTAAATGTTAAAGATTTACATCAATACCTTGAAGCTTAATAATAAACTTTAATTTACAAGTTAGTTAAAAAATAATTTGTAATAGTCTTAAATGTAAAATCAATTTCGCCTTATCTTTTCCCCTTTGTAAAAAGCTTATATAGGTCGTATAATAATCCTTTAAAATCCCCTTAGGCAAACCTATGCATGCAAAAATTTACTTGGACAACAACGCTACGACGGCACTCTCTCCTGAAGTTTTTGAGGTGATGAAAGAGGAGCTTATCGCTCCTCCCTCAAACCCCTCTTCCGTTCACGAGTATGGTAGAATGGCTAAGGCGCGCCTTGCAAAAGCAAGAAGCTCTATTGCAAGCTACCTAAAGGTAAAACCGACAGAGATTATTTTCACCTCTGGGGGAACTGAATCGATGAACTTGCTTATCCAAGGGTATTGCGACCTCCTAAAACCCGGCCATATCATTACCTCTAATATTGAACATTCCTGCGTGCAAAAAACCTTGGAAAATCTCGAAAAAAATGGCTGGAAGGTATCCTACCTGCCAGCTTCTATGAATGGCTGCATAAACCCCGAGCAAGTAGAACTAGCTATAGAAGCTAATACTCAACTCATCGTGCTTAGCGGAGCAAATAGTGAAACAGGTGTTAAACATGATATCGAAGCGGTAGCCAAACTTGCTGAAAAACAAAAAACAGGATTTATCGTTGATGCGGTAGCACTCCTTGGGAAATCCCCCCTCACCATCCCTAAGGGAGTAACTGCAATGGGCTTTTCTGCCCACAAGTTCCATGGCCCGAGCAAGAATCTACCCTACGCTCCGGTACAGAGAATTTACCTGGGATCATCGGCCTTGCAAAGGCCGTAGAGCTCATTTATGAAAACTCACCCTTTGACCAAATGGAAACACTCCGAGACCATTTTGAAAATGAGCTAATAAAAAATGCCTCTCCTCTTCTTATCAATGGAGAAGGAGAGAGAGTGAGTAATGTATCTAACCTCTATTTTCCAGGTATTGATGGAGAGACACTCCTTATCCAACTCGACATGCACGGAGTGCTTGCCTCCCAAGGATCGGCTTGCGCCTCAGGGTCTTTAGAGCCTTCACGAGTTCTTCTCGGCATGGGACTAGGTACTGAAAAAGCAAAAAACTCCCTTCGGTTTTCTATCAGCAGATATACGACAAAAGAAGAGATCGATAGAGCTTTAAAGATAATTATAAATTTAGTGCAGCAAATGAGAGCATTTGCTTAAAAGTCACTTTCCACTAGGCCAACAGTCTTCTCCACATTCGCGCTCGTCCATGTTGTAACATACCTGTTCAAGACGCGGATAGTAGATTAGGCTGGTGGCCCTGTCTCAGCTTTTATAAACCAGATTAAGCTCCACTTGTCTTGGCGACTAAAAATCTTTACTCAGCATCAGGTTTACTTCCCCAGACCAGTATCTCACTCCCATTTCCCCTTCAAATCCCATCTTAATCGATATTGGCTTCTTCTCTCCCACACTTGCTTGAAGATCAAATCCTACAGCTCCGAGATTTAAAGGAGACGTTCCAGTAATCACAGTAAGAGCTGAAGGTAGCCCCACAAACCCTGTATGAAGGTTAGATGCTCCAAAGGGCTTTTCAAAGACGTAGCTGCCTTTTTCTTTGAGAAGCAGAGCTCCCCAGCTGTAGCTAAAGGCTTGAGAGAATTTAAACCCTGTCTCACTGCGAGCCATAGAGGTGCGCCTGCCGACTTGCCTTGCAGTGAAGGGGGCGGCCCCTTCTTCATTATAGGCCTGTTGCCAGTTTATCACCCAATCAAGAGCGGTAAATGGGGTTATGTTACCCCATCTGTCTTCTTGTACATCGTAGCCCACTTCTAGATGAGGAGTAAACTGCCACGAGTTAATCGTGGCTTTCGCTTTTCCTGAAAAGCCGGGGATGGAGATATTTCTTGTGTTATGAACTTGGTTATATACTCCCCAAATAGCCGGTGAAATATAAAACTGATCGATATAGGCATTGGCATACAGGGTGCTGAAATAGTAATTAATATTACCATGACCTGCACTTGCCCCTTCTGAGTAATTAGTATGAGCATAGCCAAGGCCACCACCGAGAAGGGTCTTTTCTATACCGCGGTAATCAAAGCCGGTAGTCAAGACCTCTGATAGGAAGTTGTAAGAAGGATTTTGCTCCTCTGCCTTTTGATGAGCATACTGAGCAAGTCCGGATATCCAACCAGAGAAGTCGTTCTCCTTATATACAGAGACCTCTTTGGTATACGGAGTAGGGAGCATCTGATCTGAGGCATCTACAAGTAGAGTACTCATGTCAAATCTAGAAGCCATTTCATAATATTCAGGGGCATCTTCATCAATATAATAGTCTATATAATCGTTATCTTCCGGATCCAAAGAATCTTTGAGATTTTCTACAGATTCAGGCCCACCTTCAGCCACGTCCCTATCGATGTAATAGGAAGACTCCCCTTTATTATCATAGATATCGTAGCGGAGTTTTTCTTCTTTGTAGGCCGTTTTTTTAACAGAGTTCTTCTTTGCAAA
>JAPLSW010000022.1 GCA_026398435.1 Chlamydiota bacterium
AGCTCCAGTCACACCACTTGGTCCCGTGCTTCCTGTGACTCCAGTATTACCTGTTGGACCGATTGCCCCTGTAGTTCCCTTTGCACCTGTAACTCCAGTATTCCCTGTTGAACCAGTAGGTCCAGTCACACCACTTGGACCTGTAACTCCGGTGTTGCCTGTAGCTCCAGTCTTACCTGTAGCCCCTGTTGCACCAGTCTTACCTGTAGCCCCTATTGCACCAGTGGGTCCTGTTACTCCTGTATTTCCCGTAGCTCCCGTAGCTCCAGTTGGCCCCGTAACTCCAGTCCCTCCTATTGGGCCCATTATTCCTATATTACCCGTAGCTCCAGCAGGCCCTTTAGGTCCTGGAGGTCCTTGGAGTGGAGGGTTAAGATTTAATGCTTTTAATGCTTGTTTAAAATTTCCTAACCCTAGTTGCTTCATTGAAATAGAATTGCTTTTGAAATCATGCAAAAGATTATCATAGACCAGAACAGGATCTTCTATTTCTTCATGATAATAACGAGTTTGACTAAGAGATGGCTTTAAAACATCGGTATGACTCTGCCCATAGGATAGTTTGTAATGTTTCTCTTCTAAGGAAGGATGAGATAGCAGCAAGCTTGATATTTTTTTTTCTGCATCATAATTAATTGCTAAAAAACCACCTGTCTCCATTGTTTTTTTGGATAGTAGGCAATTTCCATCCTTCATGAAATATTCATATAGACAGCCGTCATTTCTTGAAGTAATCACTTTAGTTAAAATATAGGGAAAGCCGGTGTCTGCAAAACCGAGATTTGCAAAATAATACTCGACAAACTCCCCCTCACTTGAAAAAACACGAACTTCAATTACATTCTCCTGTAACCTGTAGTCAAATTTAAGGGAAAATACGGATTTATTGTCTGCTATAGTAAAACGTTCTATGAAGCGGAGATTTCCTGCTAAATCATAAGAATACTTAGTGCGAAATTCATCCTGATCGATTTGCTGAACCAGTCTAAAATAGTTTGGCAAAAGTCCTTCTTCTAAGGTGAGATTTAAGAGATCGTCTCCAAAAAGAAACGGTTTTTTATCCGTTTTTTGATAAATAGCACGAGAGGCATTCTTATAGCTTAATTCACAGGTGTTTTCATTAGGAAAAGTAAGACTCACTTGACTAGCTATTTGATTTTGGCAAAGAGGAATATTTTCCTGATCTTGATTCGGGATGGCAATGCATAATGAGGGGAAATCCAACCCTTGTATATCGAAAATGTGATGAAAACCATTTTCCGAACTTTTTCTATGCAGAGACACCAAAGGCTCGTGCAAAAGTTCATTTTCGACATCTTCATAATACTTTCCATTTACCATATCTATATATACAGAAAGCTCATCACTTCGAGACTGAACAGGTAAAAGACAAGTCAGAGAAAGGAGAGAACTGAAAGAGAAATTGTATTTTTTCCTAAAAAAATTTAAGCAGATCATAAATAAAAGAATAGCACCCTATTTCATAAAAATAAATATTTTATATTTTATGGATTTCTAGGCTATAGTTTTTTTTATCCTACTCAGACTGGTGCATCAGCCAGAGGCAATAAGCTTACTTAAACAGGTCCTGCAAGATGCAAACCCATAGGAAAACAAGATTGTATGGGTAGAAATGGATCAACAACTTTACATAGAGGAACTCTAATGAGAATATTCTTACTTGTTTTATTAACCTCCTTTGGCCTGCAGACAGGGGCGCAAAGTAGCAGCTCTCAACGTATACAATGTACACTTGACTCAATCGATCATGATTCTCTTCATTCTCAGATAAACCCTGTAGAAATGGTAATCCAGAAAGCCAGTCAGAATTGGAGTGGTTATGCTGGAGCTACTAATATACTAAATCCGACTCATGGAGCAGTTACAGCTGTCACTGGTGCTTGGGTGATACCCGTAGTCCAAAGAAGCTCTAATCAAACATATTCAGCTTCCTGGATAGGAATAGACGGACTTTCTAACGGGAGCGTTGAACAAATAGGCACAGCACACAACTGGATTAATGGGTCCCAACAAAATTATGTTTGGTTTGAGATGTATCCAAAAAGCGCTTATGTAATCAATGGATTCCCTGTTGCAAATGGTGATATAATTTCCGCCTGGATAAATTACCTTGGAAATGGGGTATTCCAAATGACAATTGAAAATGTCACAAGAAAAGTTTATTTCACCGTACCTACTTCTTATACAACAAACCATTCAGCCCAAAGAAGTTCTGCGGAATGGATCATGGAAGCTCCCTCGTCGGTCTCAGGCATTCTACCACTAGCTAATTTTAGCAAGGAAATTTTCACCAATTGCCAGGCGATAATTGGAGGGGTAACTGCCCCCATTGTAAACAACCATTGGCAATGTGTGGAGCTCTTAATGGATACAAGCACAAGAGCCATCAAAGCCTTGCCCTCAACAATTAGTGGAGGAAACGCTTTTAACGTCACCTGGGAGCACCAATAGAAAAGATCGCAGTATTTAGCCTCAATCAGTGTTAATTCAGGACCTCTGGAAAAAAGCAGTACTTTATGTCCAGAAATTTCGAAAGCCCTTATAGATTACTTTCTATAGACTATCACTAGAAGGAGTGCATTTTATGGTAAAAAAACCCACGCATCCGGGAGAAATCCTTGATGAGCTTTACATTAAGCCCATTATTAAAAACGGGGAATTCCTTCGAGTTAGGCATAATTATGGATCTGCAAGATCGGCTATTGCTTAAGGCTTTCTAGATAGAATCTCAAGTTGGCTTTTCTTACCATCTGTCAACTTGAGATTCTACTAATGCAGCGCAATCCTTACAAAACCGTCTAAAATGCTCTACCAAATCCTAGGTAAAAGAATGCATTGTAAGCTAAATGGTTCCATTGGAATGTTCCATTTGCTTCAAGCTGCCATCCTTTAGAGAAGTTGGTAAAAATATCAAGTGCTACAAGCCCGCTATTGCGTGCTGTTGCACTGATACTCGTTGCTGAGGATATATCTGTGATATTAAACGGCGTAAAGTACACAGAGCGGTTTCTATTTAAATATTCTCTTTGCCATTCAGCATCGAGCTCTATCATCATGTTAAACTTTGAGTAAGAGAAGAAATAATCGAAACGAGCGCCAAGGGAAGAGGTCAATGCCTGCACATTTTGTGAGTCTACTTTAAGATTATAAATGCCAGCTCCCTTTTCTTTAAATCCATAGACATGGTCATGGGCATACTGCAAATGTAAAAGAGGTGTCATGGAAAAACTCTTTCCAAAAAAGGGCGCCGCTTTATTTGTTACAGTATATTCTACACCTGCAAGACCATCGAATATCAGTTCATTAGTATGACTCTTTGCCTGTAGTGATCCATCAAATCCTGCCTCACGCTTCAAGCCATCCCATGAATAGGCACATCCAGCAATCATTTCAAAATACAGCTCAGGAAGTTTCGATGGCAAAATTGTGCCATATATGCTGCCATGTACTTTGTCTAGATCCATTGAGCCCGCATCGTGGTGGGCTGAGCCCCAGAGTTTTTCATAGCTTACAATACTTCCGATACCCCCTGATACATACCCTTCTGATGGGGTTCCAAGAATCGCATCAAAACCAGCGAGCGCGCCCACTGTCGAATACCCTAGCCCCACTTGAGAGCCGAGAGACTTACTACTACCAAAAGAAGAAGTAGGACCGGCATAAACATTGAAAGTTCTCTGAGATTCTTCCTGTATTTTTCTTGATAGCTGCGCCTGTTTTTGAGACTCTGTCAGGGTTACAGCTTGCTTATTTTTCGGTAGTGACCAGTGAGGTAATATATGCCATGCTGCTTCTTGATATTCCCACTGATTACTGCTCGCTATTTCGAATTCCTGTCCATCCTGAGAGTAAGCAAGTCTGTCTGCGAGTTGGAACATGGGAGGCTGCTCTTGATATACAACATCCCCTTGCATAGTTTTACGAATATCCACGGTTTCTTTTTTGGACGTCTTTGGCATCCGATTTTTAAGCTGAGAGCATTTTCTTGTAATAAAGGAATTATGCATGGTGATTGCATTAAACAGCATTTGAGAGCCTGCACTGATATGAGAAATCGTTACAGGTGTTGTTGCTAGATCTATCGATGTAGATGTTACAACGATCTCTGGAATTACAGAACTTGGAAAGTTTTGTAATTCATAGTTCGAAAAATGAGACGCAAAGCCATTTGCATCTGTCACAAGAGGTATAACTTGCGTTGAAGACAGAGTGAATCCAGGCAGGGCATTTACTGCAAGAGTACCCCCTAAATTTCCTGTTCCGCTAATTGCTAAATTTCCTGAATTTACCACATCTAAAACGTTAATCTGTAAGGTGGATCCGCTAGCTTGGGTATAGTTATCTGCTAAGACCTTCCCTGAGCTAGAAAGCATGCCTCCTACAAGAGAGAGGTTAGACCCAGTAGAACCGATGATCGATGCCGCATCGTTGGAGACTGTGCCGCTATTGATAGTTAAAGTCTGACCACTTGCTGCAAAGATTTGTCCACCCAAGGTATTAGATACAGTCGCATTCGTGATGGTAATGCCACCTGTTGTTGAGATCTGTCCAATAGGAGACAGAACCTCACCGGATCCTATGTTATTTATAATGGTCGCAGAAGCGCTTCCATCGATGACAAGACTTGCTGGCAACATGCTATTGTAGTTATTAACGACAAGAGAACTTGCATTGCCAGCAAGTGCTTGGATCGTAAGTGCTGAAGTAGGCGATATTGTGGAGTAATTATTGATAGTACAGCCCTGTATGGTGACATTCCCTGGGGCTATAGCTCCTAAGTTGTTAAATACACCCGCTGTATCATCCTCGCTAACGAACAAAGTAGATCCACTTCCGGTAATTGAAGAAAAAAGGCCCATCGTTAAAGCACCAGCCAGAGAGAACCGAGAATCTTTATTTAAAATAATCGGAGGATAAAGAGCGTGACTTCCCGCACTTACGGTAATTCTTGGTTTGGGGGATACTACCCCATCCAGGGTGATCGTAGAACCAAAGTAAGAAAGAATATTATACTCAGTTGTATCTGCATTAAAACTTATATCGTATAAAGTGACGTTTTGTACCGCAGGACCTGATGTTCCTGATGTTGCAAGGTAGACAGAAATACTTCTTGATTCGCCCAAATTCGCAAAAGTGGCTGTATCGAGATCTCCAGGTGTATTGGATACACCTGGAGCGCAAGTCGCAGGATTCCAATTAACAATATCTCCCCAGTTGGCGGTGCTATTATGATTCCATGTTCCATTACATCCCCCCGAACTACCACCTGTTAAGTACACTTGGTTTTCTGCATAATCGTATTGCAAAGAAAATCCGGCCGGCAGTGTCGAAGAAGAAAATACTCCTGAAAGCTGATTAGGAGCTCCTGTTCCCTGTATCAAAATAACTGGCGCAGTAGCCGTGGAAAGACCTGTTACAGTAAGCGCCCCGGCAAGCGTTATAGCTCCTGTGGAGCTCATCGCTTCGAATCCGCTTACACCAGTTCCGGGAATTGTCAGGGATAAAGCTCCATTAGAGATCTGCGTATAACCTGCCACATTTAGCTTACCAAGAGTCATATTCCCTATAACACTCGCAGAGTTTTGCAAGGTGCCAACCGTGACTCCACTTGCATTAATCGTTCCAAAATTAAGAGTACCACCATTTTCTACTGTAATATTAGAGCCGACACCAAAAGGGGACGTGTTACCAGTAGATGCAATGAGTGTTCCTGTATTTACAATAGTGGGCCCTGTATAAGTATTTGTCCCAGCAAGAGTGAGTTGACCGGAAGAGAGGGTTAGCCCACCTCCCACTCCACTAATAGCGCCAGTAAATGTTTGCGTATTTCCATTTGCAATGGCAAGAACACCTGATCCGAGATTTACGCTACTACCAGATGGGCCCGTTAAACTTTTGATCGTGTTGTTAAACCCATTTAAAGAAAGAGATCCTCCACTTGCAATTGAGACCGCCGAACCACTTGACAATGTATTTATAGCGCCTGCTTGGAGAGTTCCTCCATTTATCGTAGTAGCGCCAGTATAAGAGTTTGACCCACTAAGAATTTGCGTTCCTGTAGTTAGTGTAAGAGCTCCACCTGAGCCTGTGATACTGCCGGCAAAGGTGCTGCTGCTTCCATTGCTGAGCGTTAGGGTTTGATTTCCAAGTATTACAGCGCCCCCTGATGAACCGGACAAGCTTTTTATCGTATTGCTGTTCCCGTTTAGATTAAGCGTTGCTTGCGTTCCAATTACGAAAGTAGAATTATTTGCCAAAGCCACACTCGATCCCGATAGAAGGGTGCCGGCTGTAACAGTTGTAGCCCCAGAATAAGCATTACTTCCGCTTAAAGTAAAAGTGCCTTGGGTGAGGCTCAGCCCACCGCTTGAACCTGTGATATTACCGGCAAAAGTAAGGCTATTGCCGTTATTAACTGTTATTGTTCCTGTGCCTAAAAGGACACTTCCTGAGCCAGTCAAACTACCGACAGTGTTATTGAAATTGTTTAAATCAAGGGTAGCCCCCGTGGCGACAGTGACAGCAGAGTTATATCCAAAAGCGCCACTTGATCCAGTAAAGGCTATACCTGCTTGCAAAGTACCCGCACTTACAATGGTTGGTCCCTTATAAATATTAGCCCCTGCTAATGTTAATGTCCCGGTGCCGGCTAAGGTAAAGCTATTGGCAAGGACACCTGCTACCACACCCGAGGCAGACATTGTGTAACCATTAGTATCGATGATGGCATTGGACATAAATACAATCGCTGGAGTAAAGGTTGCAAAACTGCCGCCTAACTGAAATTTAGGCGTTGCACCAACCGGCGCCCCGAGTCCGCCAAAAATAAGCTGCCCAGGAGCGGGCGAGGTAATCGCATCATTCGGAAATGCTCCAGCTACTGCATTTACTGTACCATTAAATATCGAAGTGCTTCCTTCATAGCTATTACTACCATTGGTAAGGGTAAGAGTGCCAGTACCTGTTACAATTAAATTACCAGCACCTGTGATTACACTTGCAATAGAAACTGTATGACCATTCAAATCAATTGTACCAGGAACTCCTGCAAGTGTGATCGACTGCCCAGAAGGTATCGTTAAATCACCACCTGCTTGTAACGTACCACCGAGCGTATCAATGTTAATGGGAGGAGGAGATCCAAGGCCTGTTCCTAAAGAGGCACTTGTGACATTCAACGTAGACCCTTGGATGTGAATCGAGCTCAAAGCAGAAGCGGCTAATGTTCCTGTGAGGGTTATCTTTCCTGGACCGAGGATAAAAAGATCTCCCGATAATCCTCCTATATTTCCACTTAGCCCAATGTCATAAGTATTCGGTGTAAGAACAGAATGGGCACTTAGAGTTAAAGCCGCGGCAGAAGTTGAATTACTTCCAAAGGCAACAGTACCCCCTGCGTCAGAAAAAGTAAGGCCTGATGAAGTCCCTAAAGAATAAGTGTTTAATGTTGATTCGGACGCGCCGGAAATTGTTGTCAACCCTGTATAGGTATTTGACGCCATAAGTCTGCACTTGTGGGTGAGTAGAGCTTCCCTCGAAGAATAAAGATTCAAAAAAACATTATTCTTCTTGCTCTATGAAGAAATTTAGAAAGACACTCTGATCACAATTTCATCCAACAGATTCATTACCTGTTTTCCAAGACT
>JAPLSW010000077.1 GCA_026398435.1 Chlamydiota bacterium
AAGATTGTCTCCTATTATGGGAAAAGATAAGGTTTGAGAGTTTGTAACGGTAAGTTGAAGGGTGCCTCCTGAGTTTAGAAAAATATTATTTCCTAAACCAGAACCTGAGTATGCCGGGAATGCCCCCGTTCCCCCCGCTCCACCAGGCTCTGAGAAGTAATCGTCCTCTGGATCTCCTGGCTGAACTTCACTTAATTGTCCGCTGCCCCCACCGCCCCCATCACCGGGATTAGAGCCATTTCCTCCATTGTTTCCCGCTATAGGGGCCGTTCCAGAAACCGATGCTCCCCCCGAAATGCTATTAGCACCTGCACCTCCGGCACCACTGGAACTAAAAGCTCCACCTAGTCCATTAGCAGCGAGAGCTGTTGAGTAGGCGTTGCAACCTCCCCCGCCTCCACCTCCTCCTGATCCTGCAGCGCCGCCCGCAGGTGGTGAAGCAGCTCCTCCGGCTCCACCTATATAATCAAGCCCGCCGCCACCACCACCACCACCATAGAGTGGACCAGAGCTGGGTCCTGCTGTCAACTGAGCGCCCCCGGCACCACCTATGGATGAATTTCCTGTAAATGAAATATTCAATAGTGTCACGGTCCCTGTGTTTCCAACAAATACAGCGCCTCCAGCTCCGAGCCCCCCACCTCCCGATGCTCCTTCGTTAGGGGAAGCAATATTACCTGCCCCACCTCTGGCTACACCACCTTGTAATGTCATGTCTTGTAGGGTAACACCTGCCGCATTTATAAAAAAAATACGGCTGGTATTAGTTCCTATAATGGTAACTCCACTTCCCATAAGATGTGTTCCGGAACTTATGATTGGAGGAAGGGCTGAGCCAGTAAGAGTCACTGAAGGTACAGTAAAAGAAATAATGCCGAGAACTGCATTCGTATTGCTTATCGCTAGACTGAGTGTACCCGGCTGGAAAGTTCCATTATCAAGGGTATTTGTTACAGTATATGTAGTACCCCACACCTGAGGAGAAAGCACGCAAAGAGAAGCGAGTATGTAGGTGAATGTTCTCATGTACCCAAGCTTAGATAAGTTTTTTTATAAAAAATAAACATAGGGGAGTTATCACTTAAAGAAAATAGTTTTTTCTATTTTTTTATTTAGGCGCTCTTTTCTGCTGAGAGCGCAGAAAAAAAGAACAGCAGCACCGTGAGATAAAGGATGACAACAGATGCAGGGATTACAGATACGGAAATGTTATACTGCAAGAGAGAAGGGGGATGGGCACTTAACTCCATAAGAAAAGAGGTGAAAGAGGTGTTAACAGAATTAAGAAGGTTAGCAAGGAAGGGAAGGCAGAAGGAAAAAAGAGAGGCTGTCATAAATCCAAACATACTAATACCGGTAAGCCACGGGAAGAATATATTGTAGGTAAGGCTTAACAGGGGAAATGTCCCAAAGTGGTATAGACACACGGGGATCGATGCAATATGCACGGCAAGCGTAATAGCCAAGGCCCCTCTAAAAAAGCAGCAGAAGAGATAGGCTACGCGCTCTAGGGGAGATAATTCGAGGAGAACGCTTTTGTCTCTAGGAGGGAAAAGAACTTTCATCCACTGAAGGGTCACTGGAGTACAAAGAAGAAGAGCTGCCGTACATAGGAAGCTCAGCTGAAATCCCAAATGAAAAATGCAGCGGGGACTTATGATAAGCTCAATGAGTAAACACACTCCTAAGGTGTTTAAGCCCCTGGATTTTTTTTCGAGGATTTTTCCCAAAGACCAGAGGGTGATTGCAATCCACGCCCGAAATACAGACGGGGAGCTGCCGAGGAAAAAAAAGTAGAAGCTAATAAGAAGAATAAGAAGAAAGAGGTAGATCTTTTCCGGAAAGAGCCGTTTAAGGATAGATCCTGCAAAAAGGGCAATTAACGCAAAATGAAATCCCGAAACGGCCAGGATATGTTGGAGCCCTAGTTTTGAAAATTCATGAGACATCATCCGATCTTCTACCTCACCTGTGCAAAGTGCATAGAGAAAGTCAGAGGCCTTTTTATCAGAGATCTGTTTTTTTACAAAGGTGTGAAAGGCCTTTTTTGCATTATAGCGCATCTGGGCAAAGGAGTAAGTGTTTTTGACTTTTTGCCAGGGGCCGTCAGTTATAAACTCAAAGCTCTGAGGACCATTTTTTTTAAGAGAGCCCGATAGAAAAAAGGAAGAGTTAGCTTTCGGTCTTTCTCCTTTAGGTGCTTTTACTCGGCAGGGTATGTCATACGCTTCTGTAGATTCCGACACAAAATAGGTGAGCTCCCCTTTGTATACAAAGGAAGAGTGAAATGCCGAAGCCTCCTGTTTTATATTGCTTGGAGAAAAAAGGGCGTAGCCCTTTTCGGGGAAGTTAAGAGAGGGCTCTTTATCGATGATGATATGTCCATAAAGGGCGCCGAAAATACAGGTGGATAGACAAAGCAGTGTTTGTGCATACATTTTTTCTTTGGCAAGAGCCCAAAAAGGTAGAGTGATAATGATAGCTATAAGGAGAAGAAAAAAATCATTAGAAAAAGAAAAGGCAATACCGAGAAGTAGTTGCAGCCCAAGGAGCAGCGCTGGGCTTTTTTTCCAAAGCCCAGAGGCTCCGTTAACAATTGATTGCATTACTTGGAATTGTCCTTATAGAGAGATCCTCGAATGACTCTCACTCCTCGTTGACCGGTGAGGGGCACAGGGATCCATATCTTCTTGTTATCTTCCCCACCCCCAAGAATAGCAATTGCAATTTTTGGGGGTGTTTATAATGCTATAAAATTTCCCCAAAAACTGCAATTGCGATTCTTGGGGGTAAATGAAATGAACGGAATAATAGAAAAAATTTAAGTTATGTAGAAACTAAGCTCAATTCCTGAAAATTTTGTAGCTAGGTCTGTTTTAATCCACTAAATAAAAGCATGTTGCTTTGGGATCAAGAACTTATAAAAGACTATCTTCTCCCGCTTTCTTTGGGCATTTACACCTCTCAATATTGTCTATTACAGTTTAGGGAGGTCTTTATCGAGAGATCCTCGAATGACTCTCACTCCACGTTGACTTGTAAGAGCGACTGTTATCCATTCGATCATGACTCCAAGTCTATTTCTAAATCCTATCAGATAGAGAAGGTGAATGAGCCCCCAGGCAAGCCAGGCTATGAGTCCTGTCATCTGGAGTTTGCCGACAACGGCAATGGCTTTGCCTTTGCCGATTGTTGCCATGCTTCCCTTATCGAGATATTTAAAGGGGGGGCGACGCTCTTTGGAGAGATTGTTTTTGATGATTTTACCGACATACTTTCCCTGCTGTATGGCTGTCGGTGCAATCCCCGGTAGGGGTTTGCCCTCTTTGCCCATAGCGCAGGAGGCGTCGCCGATGACAAAGATTTCCGGGTGGCCGGGGATCGATAGGTCCGGTTCAACGATTGCGCGCCCTTGCCGATCGAGGGGGATGTTTAGTGTTTTAAGAAGAGGAGAGGCCTGGTTGCCAGCGGCCCAGATCACGTTTTTAGATTCAATGAACTGCCCCTCGACCTGTACGCCCTCTGCGGTAATGTTTGTCACCTTAGTATTTGTAAGAACATAGACTCCAATCTTTTCTAGCTCGAGCTTTGCCTTATCTGCAAGGCTTGGAGGATATACTGGTAAGATATGGGGCATGGCTTCGATGAGATAGATTTTGGAGGTTTCCGGTTTGATCCTGCGGAAATTATCAAATAGTGTTGTATGAGCAATTTCAGCGATGGCTCCTGCCATCTCGACACCTGTTGGTCCCCCACCGATAACAACAAAGTTCATGAATTTAGCGGACTCTTTAGCATTGTCCATTCTTTCGGCTTTCTCAAAAGAGGTGAGTATCCTTTCTCTAATGTATAGAGCGTCGCCGATTGTTTTTAATCCTGGCGCAAATGCCTCCCATCCGTCATTACCAAAGTAAGAATGTTTAGCACCGACAGCTAAGATGAGATAGTCGTAGTTAACGATATCCCCATTGGTAAGAATGACACTTTTTTTATCTTTGTCAATGGAGACCGCTTCCCCCATGATTACCATGGTATTTTTTTGTTTGCGGAAGATTTCTCGTATAGGATAGGCGATCTCACCAGGAGATAGGGCAGCTGTTGCTACCTGGTATAATAGAGGTTGGAAAAGATGGTGATTTGTCTTATCAAGGAGAAGAATATCTACTGAGGCGCTTTTAAGTGTTTTGGCTGCATTTAATCCGCCAAAACCTCCGCCAATAATAACTACTTTCGTATAGGTCATCGCTTTTTCCAGTTTTAAAGTTATTTTCTTTAAGTTGATCCGTTTGCTAGTTAATTTGCAAACTTTTTTGTGCAGCAAGATCTTACTGTCCTTATTCTTTTTTCTTTGAAAAATGGAAATTTTCTTTTAAGCTCATAGCCTTGGCAAATTGACATGGTAGATTTTTTTTAATGAATTCTCATGTACGCAAATACTATCGAAAGTCTGAAGGGGACAGCTCCCACGTAAAGACGTTTCACGAGGTGATACCCATTCACGAAAATCACACTCTTACGTGGGAATATGCTCAGGCAAAGGTATCTCTTCTACCTAAGGGATGGTATGAGCTTGCTCAACTACCTCGGCAAGATAGAATAGATTTCGTCAGAGACTATTGGCTAAGTACTCTTCCCTTCGTTCCTCATATAGATCAGTTCCTCAGTCAGTTTTTTAACAGCCTGGATGATATCGGTGTTTATATCTTGCAATGGGGTGAGGGGCTGTCCTTTGAGTGTGAAATGGTCTATAGCCTAAAAGATGACAGCTGCTTTTATCAGGGAGGCCTACCTGCGGGTTCTTTGGAAATAGAGCTATTAAATGACCAATTTGGTGGATGTTTGCCGAGTGACTTTCTTAAGTTTTTGCAGATTCATAATGGATTTAGCAAGCATACCGACACAGGGATATGCAAAGCCCAAGACATGCCTCGGATCCATAGACGCCTTGTTCGCGATGTCGCAGACCTGAATCTCGTGATCAAATGCCATGATCATATGATCGATCCGGGCGAGCTAATTCCTTTTTATGAGTCCTTTGGGTTAAGAGCCTATCAATGTTTTTATAGGGAGTGGTATCCGACTGCTGAGGTTGGTAATATCTACTTTTCTCTTAGAGATAAGACGGTATCTGATTTTAAAAATTCCAAAGCATTGAGCGATACCATGGCCTTTCCTTCTTTTCTTGACTGGCTGACATTTTATTTAGAAAGCATTGGAGCATAATGTATACCAGCAAAAATTTATTAGATTCTTATAAGGACATGCTTGGGCTCGAGATCCTTTCAGGAGAAACGAATCTTCTGCGGCCGATCAAGCTCCCTGAAGCACATAGGCCGGGTCTTAGTTTATCCGGCTATTTAAAAAACTATGTCAATCAGAGGATCTTGATATTTGGCAATTCTGAGATTTCTTATCTAAAAGATCTTGATAAGGCTATTCGATTAGAAAGGCTAGGAGCCATACTAACGCCGGCGACTCCACTTGTTATAGTTGCAGGTAAGCTACCGGCTCCAAAAGAGCTGATAGACTCTTGCCAAAAGCAGCAGATACCACTTTTTCGCTCAAGTCTTAAGACTATGGAGCTCCAAAGTCGATTAAGCTATCTTCTTTGGGAAGATTTCTCTCCTAGCATGACATGCCACGGCACTTTAGTAGAGGCTTTTGGAGTGGGAGTGATGATACAGGGGGACTCGTCTGTCGGTAAAAGTGAGGCCGCTTTAAGCCTCATAGAACGAGGACACCGCCTTATTACAGATGATGCTGTGAAGGTGAGGCTGCGTGAGGGTTTGTACTTGGAAGGATCTGGATCGGATCTCACTCGCCACCTTATAGAGATAAGGGGAATTGGTATTATCAATGTCGCCCATTTATATGGAGCTGTCTGTGTAAGAGATGATAAGCGGATCGATATGGTGATCAGGTTAGAAGAGTGGGATGATAAGAAATTTTACGATCGGGTAGGTCTTGATGAGAAATATTCTGATATTCTCGGGATAAAAATTCCTTACCATACTCTTCCTGTGAAGCCCGGAAGGGATGTTGCGCTCCTTATCGAAACGATTGTTTTAAACCATCGATTAAAAGAGATGGGATATAATTCGGCAAAAGATTTTAATATAAAGCTTCTGGAAACGATTCTTAAGAAAAATAGCAAAGGAAAGAAGGCCAGTGAAAGTGTCTTGTAAAGTAAAAGTAATGAATTCTTTAGGGCTGCATGCAAGGCCTGCAACAGCTATTGTAAAGTTATTGCAAGAGACGAAATCTTCTGTGTCTTTTACTTATCATAATGAAACGATTAATGCGAAAAGTATCATGAGCATACTTATGCTTGCAGCTGCAAAAAATTCCGTGATTAAGGTCGATATTGAAGGGGATGATGCAGAAGAAGTAATGAACAAGCTATCTCTTGCTTTCCAGCAGGGGTTTGGGGAATAACGTATATGGATGAAAGTAAAGAATTTCGACTTCAGGGAGCTCCAGTAAGCGAGGGGATTGCTATTGGAATTTCATTTTTTATCACTCCGCAAACAGATGATGTTATCCCTGAGTTTTCGATACGTAGTAATCAAGTGGATGACGAGATTCTCCGTTATAGAGGAGCTCTTTCCGCTTGCAAGATAGAGCTTGGATACTTAAAGCAAAATTTAGAAAAAGAAGGATCTCAAGAAGCTATCGATATCATAGAAACTCATTTGCAGATGCTTGAAGATCCTTTAATCACGGAGCATGTAGAAGAAAAGATTCGCTCTGTTAGAAGAAATATCGAATCGGTATTTTCTGCGGTCATCAGAGAATATGAGAAGAAATTTGCTAAGATGAAAGACGAGTTTTTTCAGCAGAGACTTATCGATATTTTAGATCTTTCTAAAAGGATCTTGAGTCATCTAGGGGAGAAAAATAAAATCAATTTTGCGGATATTCCTTTAAGCTCCATTGTTTTTGCCAAAGAACTTATCCCTTCTCATACGGCTGCAATCCAGGCCTCACGTGTGAGTGCCTTTGTAACGCAAAGTGGAGGAGGGAACTCCCACGCAGCGCTCATAGCTCGTGCTAAGGGGATTCCCTATGTATCGAGCATCGATGTAGACCTTTTTCAAAGTGTGCAAGGCCGATGTATCATCGTCGATGGGCAGACCGGGGAAATCATCGTTAATCCAGATACAGCGACCCTTGAGAAGTACAAAGAAATCAAAACACGTCTAAAAACTTCCTATCAACTTCTTCAGCAAGATGTTCATCATGTAACCGAGACCGTCGATGGCTATTTAGTCCATGTTCTTGCCAATGTCGGCAACCTTACTGATTTAGATGAGATGCATAACTATAGGCCTGAAGGGATCGGTCTATTTAGATCGGAATATCTCTTTTTGGATAAGCATACCTTATTCATATCTGAAGAAGAGCAGTATGCTGCCTACTGTGAACTTATTACCAAATCGCTTGATCTATTTGTTGTGATACGGGTATTTGATGTGGGTGGAGATAAGAATCCTAACTTGTTTTTTGAGCATGAAAAGGAAGCCAATCCAGTTCTTGGTTGTAGAGGGATACGCTTCCTTCTTCGTCATCCGAATATTTTTCGCACGCAGCTGCGTGCTATCATGCGAGCTTCCGGTGATGCAGATGTAAGACTTCTATTGCCGCTTGTTTCCGACATCCATGAATTACTTGAAGCCAAAAGAATAATCAATGAAGTACAAGATGAGCTCGTAGAGCAGGGGATCGTTAAAAGGCGCAATTATCCCGTAGGATGCATGATCGAGGTTCCCTCCGTTGTATTCATCTGCGATGCTATTGCTAAAGAATCTGATTTTCTCTCTATCGGCACAAATGACCTTGTTCAATATACTTTAGGGATCGATCGGAGTAACCCTTCCATGAGCGATTTTTGTTATCCGGCGCATCCAAGCGTAATACGGATGATAAAGATGGTAGTGATGGAAGCTCGCAAGCAAAACAAGCCTGTCACCATCTGTGGGGAGATAGCCTCTAATCCGATTTTCATTCCCCTTCTATTAGGTCTTGGGGTAAATGAATTTTCCTGCTCACCTAGATATATCCCTTTTGTGAAACGAGCTATCAGAAACACCGTGCTTCTCGAAGCGTATGAGCTGGCTCAACGGATACTCCAGATGAGCTCTCCTACGGAGATTTCCAAGACCCTAGTAGCCGCCTATTCAGAATCCCTGCCGGCAAATAAAATCAAAGGACTTTCCTTTTCTTCTAAAACTATAGTAGAGACTGCATTGCAACCAGGTGTGTAGCTTGAAAAACTACGATGTAGAAGTTGTAGCCTTTAATCCTGAGTGGAAAAGCCTCTTTGAAAAAGAGGCTTTTCTTATCCAAGAGGCCCTAGCTCATTAGGGCCTCCTTTTCCTCTTATACGGCCATTTTACCAAGGATTTTGGCCGTATATGTTCGAATACGGCCATTTATTGGGTATTTTGGCCGTATCTACTAGAATACGGCCAATTTCAACCTATTAAAGGAATTTAAACATGGCAGGGTAGGCTTGGCCTACCCTTATAGGAAATACACAAATGTTATAAAAAGTATAACATTTGTGTAAAAAAACGGCCTTTTTGCGTAGATGTTATACTTTTGATAACATTTGTGCGTGGATAAAGAAAATAGAGTCTTTCAAATTGGCTAGTGGTTTTTTTGACTTTTTGAAATGAATGTAACTATTGGATACTTGGGAATAGCCATAGGCTATTCCCTTGTTTCTAGAATGGAAACGAAAATCCAGCAGGAATTTGCATCCCATTTTGGGATTCTTCGGAAGCCTTGCTATGAGCATCTTGGAATGCTGCTAGGATGAGATCTTGCAATCCTTCGATATCATTTGGATCAACGCATTCAGGTTTAATTTTAATTTCTTTCATCTCTTTTTCACCATTAAGAGTAATGGTAACAAGGCCGTTGCCGCTAGATCCGATGACCGATGTTGTCTTCATGGTTTCTTTCATCTGTTCCATTTGCTGCTCCATAAGACGAGCTTGCTTTTTCATTTTAGAAAATCCGCTTCCCATTTTTTTAACTCTCCTTAATTTTTAGAAAACACACCGTCAAGCTCAACTGCCGCAAAGCGTAAGACGGTCTCGTGTTTGATTTGTGGTTTATAGGGTTTTATGTTTTCCAAAGCAGGTGTAGGCATAGGCTCAGCTTTAGGCTTTTCCTTTATGACTACAGGCTCTGGGGCTATAACTTCTAGTTCATTTACAGGCGGCGCATATGCCGGCATGTCGATTATAATTGGAGTCTCCGCTTTTGAGGGGATAATCTCCGGGGTATTTAGTATGGCCGATTCAGGAGCGACTACTTCTTCTAGCAGATCCTGGACTAGAGGAGCAGGCTCTTCAAGTATGATGGGAGCTACAGGTTCTTCTACATTGAGCTCTGGAACTAGTGGCGCAGTCTCTTCGATGTTTGCTATTGGAGCTATGTCGAGGATAGTCTCTTGAATGCTAGGAACTGGCTCATTAACTTTGATGGTAGCTACAGGTTCTTCTACCTTTAGCTCAGGAGCTAGTTGCATTGGCTCTGTAATCTTTGCTACTGGAGCTGTTTCGAGGATAGGCTCTTGATCTTCATGTATAATGGTAGCTACTGGTTCTTCTATTTTAAGCTCAGGAGCTAGTTGTATAGGCTCTGCAATCTTTACAACGGGAGCTATTTCCTTGGCAGTCTCAAGAATCGCAGGAGCTGACTCTTCTACTTTCATGATAGCTACAGGCTGTTCTACCCTAGGTTCTAGTTTAGTAGGTTGTTCGATTTTTAGTGTAGGATTGGCTTCCTGAAGTTTGTCAGGAGCCGGAAGGGTCTTTTGTAATTCGTGAAGGCGTCTTACAAGCGCATCGATTGGCATCCTTTTTTTGCTTCGGATGATGTGAAGAAGGATCATCTCAATGCTGATCCTTTTAAATGTCGATTTCGATAGCTGCTGGATCCAGGTGAGGAGGTAGTCTAGTATATAAAGACATTGCTCTTGGGAATAAATAGCTGAGGAGGCATGGAGATATTTTTTGTTGTTGAGGGGAGAGAGTTGTGGCGCCTGACCGAGTTGAAAGACAAGGATGGTTCTAAAATGTTCCATAAGGCTATCGAGGAAGTAGCTTAGGTCTTTTCCTGAGGAAAAGACCCTTTCGGCAAGAACAAAGGCATAAGAGTAGTCTTGTTCTACTACAGCCTCATCGAGCTCGAAAAAGGCGGAGGTGGAGACCATGCCTAAAGAAGTGGAGATTTTTTCTACAGTAAGGGTTCCTTCGTTGTAGCAGAGGACCTGATCAAAGAGGGACTCGGCATCACGAAGAGATCCTTCAGAGAGCTTGGCGATAAGACCAAGGGCATCTTCTTCAACGGTGACTTCTAGATCCTTGGCAATTTTAGCAAGTTTTTCTTGTATGAGAGGAAAGGTGATGCGGCTTAAATCAAATCTTTGGCACCGACTCATAATCGTTTGTAGTACTTTATGGGGCTCTGTAGTTGCAAAAAAGAATTTTACATTTGCGGGAGGTTCTTCAAGGGTTTTTAAAAGAGCGTTAAATGCCTCTTTTGTGAGCATATGAACTTCATCGATGATGTAGATTTTGTATTTGCCGGAGGAAGGAGCGTAGCCGATTGTGTCATTGATTTGACGGATGTCGTCAATACCGCGGTGGGAGGCTCCATCGATTTCTATGACATCGAGGGATCTGCCTTGAGAGATTTCTAAGCATGACTGGCACTCATTGCAGGGCTCAAAGTTCTCAGTGATCCTTTGGCAGTTTAGGGCTTTAGAAAAGACTCTTGCAAGGGTGGTTTTCCCAGTACCTCTACAGCCGCAGAACAGGTATGCGTGAGCTAGCTTATGGAACTTAAGCGCATTTTTTAGGGTAGTAACAATGGCTGTTTGACCGATTACATCGGCAAACGTCTGGGGACGGTATTTTCTTGCAATGACTTGATAGGTCTTTGATGGGCTCATGGTTTTTTACCTCTAAAAATGTAGGCGCTTTAAGAGACAAGTATAGGCTATGTAGACAAAATGCAAAAGAAAAATGAGCTCTTTAATATTCAGGTGGTTACAGGTGATTTTTTTGAGGAAATCTTAATAATAAAAAAAACGATCCTCTAAAACCAAGGAATTTTTTAAATTTATTGGTTTGCTTAAGAGAAAGTTAGACACCTATTTTCAGTGTTTTGCTATGATTCCGATATAGACTATCTATTCAACGGGAAAATAGCTGCATGGGAAGCTCAGATCGGCAGGCCTCAGGACCGGGTGTTAAGAAAACGTGGATCCATCAGCTTGGGAAAGATTCTTCCGGATGGAAAATTCTCTTAGCGGTCGTTTTTGTTGCAATTCTTTCCTTATTTATCCACTTTCGTGAAGTCAAAATGGAAGTGCTGGAGCTCGGTTCTACTTCTAAACAATATATTATCGCTCAGATTAATTTTGAATACCCTGATGAGGAATCAACGCTTGTTCTGAAACAGCAAGCTATGCAAGACATCGGAGCTATATATAAATTCTCTGAAAAACAGATGGAAAAGGTGATGGTTGATTTTGAGCATCAGCTGGTTCAACACCAGCAGTGGCGCCAAAATCTACCTAAAGCGACCTTTGAAGTTATGTATGAAGGGACTGATGCTCTAGAGGAGTATCTTTCTGAGGTCCGCTTTACAGACCCAAGAACTCTTCAGAAAATGAAGCAAATGAAATTTCCTATAGAAAATTTCTTTGACGTCCCCTTTTCTGAAAGAAAGGTTTCTGTTTTGCCCGAGGGCTTTTGGAAAGATATAGAAGATTCAGCATTTCCTTATAAAGACTATGATCCCAAGGTAGCCGCCTATATCCTTAATTTTTTTGAAAACCAAAAATGGGATTTGCAAAATGATTCCTCTTTAGAGAAAAAACTAAAGGTCCTGGCTGAAGAAAATGTCCCCAATCAATATAGACGGGTGAGTGCCGGCAGTCATATTATTGATCCCGGTGAAAGAGTGACTCTGAGGCATATTTATATGCTACAGGCGATGAAGAATGCTTTGGGAGAGTCTCGTAACCTATGGAATCCTTTAAGTATTGTAGGCAGCGTTATCTTTGCAACGCTTGTTACGTTCTTAATGGTAATCTACCTAAAAATCTATCACAAAGATATATATCGCAATATGCGCAAGCTGATTTTGCTTACGACGATATTACTGTTATCTCTGGGTCTTGCTAAAGGGACGGAATACCTTCTTTTATATAAAGGGTTTAACTTAGTTGAAGTGGCAAGATTTCCTGTGATTGTTCCTTTTGCCTCTGTACTTCTCTGCGTTCTTCTCGGCGCGCGCGTCGCCCTATTTAGCTCTATATTTTTAACGGTTGTGATAGGGATAACCCTTGTTGTCGATCATGATCACTTCCTAATACTCAATTTAATAGCATCACTTTGCGCGATCATGTTTGCGAGATCTCTGCATAAGAGAAAAGATATTTTTGAGGTTTTTGCAAAGACATGGCTCTCTTGTATCCCTGTCCTTTTAGCCTTCAATCTCATTGAGGGGACACTTCTGGATATCAACTTGCTCAGCGACCTGATGTGTACGTTTGCTTTCTTGACTTTTTCAGCTCTTATTGTAGTGGGTATCCTTCCTCTTTTTGAGTCCCTTTTTAAGGTGATGACTGATATGACCCTTATGGAGTACATGGATCCGAATAATGAGCTTCTTCGTAGGCTCAGTCTTGAAGCGCCGGGTACCTATCAACACTGCCTTGTTGTTGGTAACATTGCAGAAGCAGGAGCGCGCGCAATTGGTGCAAACGACCTATTTTGTAGAGCTGCCACTCTCTATCATGATATAGGCAAGCTATTCAATCCTCATTACTTCACAGAAAACCAGCTTGGGGGATTTAATATCCACCAGCTATTAACTCCCCTTGAATCTACCCATGTGATTATAGCCCACGTTGCAGAAGGGGAGGCCTTAGCTAGAAAACACAGCCTTCCACAGAGTTTTATCGATATCATCCGCGAGCACCATGGTACAACAATTGTTTACTATTTTTACTGTAAGCAGATCGAGCAGATGGATGGAGATGCAAGTAAAGTAAATGAAAAACTTTTCCGTTATTCAGGACCTAAACCTCACTCGAAAGAATCAGCGATTATTATGATCGCCGATACTATCGAGGCCGCATCCCGTTCTATGGATGATGTATGTGAAGAGAGCCTTACGAAGATGGTAGGAAAGCTTGTTTCCGAGAAAGCCGAAGAGGGGCAGTTCGATGAGTGTCAGCTGACCTTTGAAGAACTCGGCATTGTTAAAAAAGCGATAGTAAAAGCCCTTCTTGTCACACGCCACATCCGTATCAAATATCCAAAAAGAAATTGATTTTTACTCGAAAGTGCTTTCAGCATTAGGAGCGTATTATTGCTTTTTTTAAGCGATTTTATGCTCCTGAGCGAGTCCGAACTCAGGATCTAGGAGCATCACTGAAAGAATGCTGAGTAATTTTGCTACAAATAGCCAGAGCCATAGCTATTTCACTATCAATTAGGCGAGGAATCCGCTCATAATCCCTAGAAAGTACATCAATGAATTCTCCGCTGATTTCTTCCTCCACAGCTTCAGCGGCGCTACCAGCAGCAGAGGATCTCATAAAGGAAGGTGCTCTAGTTTTAAAACCATACCGCGCTTCGTTCCGTGCTCCGGCTGATTGTTGCAGAAAACTCTTCTCATCACTACTTAGTCTACCAAAAAGACCTATCTGGCTTGCCAGGAGCCTTAAATCATGCCTTGCAGCTATTTGATCAAAAGAGTCTATTTTTTTCTCACAAGCGGCAGATAAAAATTCTTCTAGTACATTACGTAAAACGAATCGGATCTGATTTGCATAAAAGGGAAGTAAAGATCTTTTTGTTCGATCAGAAATATTTTTTCTAAAATACTTTAGACGGATTAGGTTGTGAAAAATTGCAGGCTGTCTTGCTTCCGTAATAATCGATGCCTGTGAAGGATCTAAAGCTGTATCAATGATGCTAATCATCTCATCGATGGGGCGAGTCTCTGGAGCTGTTTTAGAGCTGCCACCGCGAGCTCTATCATCAACTGCTGAGGATTTCTTTCCTCCCATTGATTGTGGCGGAATAAAAGCACTGCTAAGCGCTAGAAGATAGCTGTTTATATTACTTCTAGTAAATCTCGGATCCTGTCCTCCAAGGGGCAGCAAATGGAAAAAAACTTGAAGAGTTTCCTGTCCCAAAGATAGAGATCTTCTTACCTCTAAAGGATTAGCTTCTATAGTGCCTTTCGATAGAAGTGAGGGTACATTTTGAAGTAATGGTTGGGACCCATGAAAGGAAAATGGATTAAGAACTGCAGCGCCAACCCCTTCAAGGTTTCTAAGTATTGGCACTATTTGCTGTAATTCTCTGTGCTGACTTAACTCAGCTTGTAAAAAGCGGCCCATTAAATTGTGCCCTAAATCTTCATAAAAAGCTTTAGGTGTGCTTGCTAGCCCAGTCATTGGTTTTTCGTGTAGTATTGCCGTGAGTAACTGCTCACATGCATAAAAGGAACAAGTAGCAATATCTTGCTGGATAAGGGCAAGCCCCGATGATTGTATTTCTCTTCCCTCTAGATCTGCTAAAAGGGCACATAACGAATCTGCATAATGTAGGGCGTTGGAAAATGCTTGTTTTGCAGAAGTAGTTGTAAATCGATTGTGAGTTCGCGCATGCAGTAACACATCATGGAGCCCTGATGAAGCTTCACGTATTGTGGTAGCAGCTTCAGGTTCTTCATCCGCTGCTTTCCTTACCGGCGCTGCAGGAGCTTCCCCTTCTGCTTTTTCTGTCGCTGAAGCACATACTGCAACTGGAACAGCTGGTATAGGAGAAACCGGGCCTGTTACTAAAAATGTGTTTCCAAAATCATCATCAATAACTCCTCCTTTTGTAGGAAGAGAGAATGAAACTTTGCCTGAGTTTCTTTGAGAAATAAGTCCAGCTTTAACAAGAGCTCCTAAGCGGAGCAGATCATCTTTGGATTGTCTTTGCGCCCCTTCGTGTGTTTTCTGGAGTTCAATTAGCAATGCTTGAAAAGCGGTTAGCCTTCTATTCAAGTCTTCATGAATTTCCTCATTACCTATTTGTCTACTTCTCGTAGGTTCTGGAATACTGGTAAAGTCAAGTTTGGAATGAGCTTGATGGTATTGAGTTAAAAACTGTAATAATCCTTTAGAAGACACTTCAGTCCAATCTACAGAATCATCGTAAGGAAGGTAGTTTAGATATAAAAATAGATTCCTATAATGCATGGATTGATTGGTTTTAATTATTACTTCTTCTAGATAGGAAATTAGTAAAGAGTTAAAGTTTGATATAAATTTTTCATGCGTTTTAAACATAGAGAATTGATGTGATAGCTTCTCAGAAATCTCATCTATTTTAGATAAATGTTCGATCCGACGTTCGATGTCTGTAATTTGTGGAGAAATGAATAGTAGGTATTCAAAGAATTTATCTTGTATTTCTTTTAAACTATGTTCTGCTTTGACCATTTCTTTATAGAAAGAGGTTCTTTGTAAATAGATCGCAATTCTATTTGCTACTGGAATTCTTTTGTAGAAATGGTCTTTTTCTAGTTTTTTTAAAGCTTCAGTTCGTTTTTCTTTGAATAGAATTTCAATTTTATTGAGTTCTCTAAGACTTAAGCTGGAATAAATGTCGTTAAGTATAACAGCGAAATAGTTACATGATATATAGCTTGAATTTCTGCAGGTCTGTGCTAGGTGGTTTGCAGCGCTACATCCCTTTTGGTAAGCAGATTCTAAATCCTTATTGTCTGTAACTATAAGAGTATTTGCTTCCTTAGAAGCTATCGTTACTGCATCGAGCTTTTTAGGAACTGGTGCAGATGTGCCTAATCCCTCATGTAAGGGATGAAATAAAACATCTAGTCGGTTCGATTGGCAGGCCAGCAAACCCACAACATAAAGTAAGTCAATAAAAGGTTCTCTTGCTTTCATTTTTTCTATCATATACAAAAATAACCTATGGAATGCAGCTTGTGTGCTAAGATTTTCTTTCCCAAGAAAAGAAAGGGCATCTTCTAGTAATATCATAGGTTTTTTATCTTTCCAAGACTCTGCATATTGTAGTGTTATATCAACTATTTCGGGTATGCAGCTTTCCGGAAATCCACAATATTTTTTATGCAAGTTATGACAGGTTCGTCTGAGTATTGTAGGGTCTAGTTCTGTACTGCTCAAGTCTATTTCAAGAGGTGCTTCATCTAGGGAAGTTGCTGATGCAGGGGCAGATCCAGAAAGATTTCCAGCCCCATCTAAGGTTCGAGCGGTAGCTTGAGCTACAGCATTGGATGTTTCAACTAGGGATGTAGGCTGTCGTATCCATGCAGAAACCCGACTCTTAACAGAAGGTAAATCGGACGGTGATAGATCTCGATATTCTTTTAAAAGAGTAAGAACTTGAGCTGTAAGAGGGTCTGTTTTTGCTTTACCTACAATCAAATCGATTTGGTATCGAATTTCTTCAGGAGTGCGTAGCAGTTCACGAGATGTAGCAGATAATGACACAATTGCCTCAAATAAATTTATCAACTACTGTAATTGTATCTTTTTTTTGTTTAAATTAATAGGTTATTATTGTTTTGTTATTATTTTTTTTTAAATTAATTTATATATTTTTGAGATGTTGCTATCCTAGTTTAGGATATTCGTCTTTTTAGAGGGTGATGAATGAAAATATATAATAAAATTGATTTTAGTTAAAAAATGGCGCCGCCTAAAAAACGGCGCCAGTATAATTTACGACTCTTTTTTAAAGCTATTAAACCAAGCCAGAAGCATATAAGGTCCTAGTGCAAATATAGAGATAAATGCGCCGACACTTGCTATGTCTTTATATTTTTCAGGTTGATCAAAGCATGAGAGAAATCCCAAAAAGATGATCGTGGAAAATAGAAGAGAAGGAAACAGTAAAAGGGTTTTATCTATTTTTATTTTTGTGCTACGTCCCTTTAAGTGCCAACAAAGGGAGACTGTTACGAAAGTCATAATCGTAAAAACAAAGAACCATCCGATGAAATTATGGATCGGCACTCCAAAATAAGCTCCTCCCATTCGCCAGATCCATTCACTTTGAATTGTAGAGTGGATAGGATCTGTTACTACATCTTTCAGTGTTAGAATAAAGCCTGAAAGTATAGCAAGTAGCCAAAGATTGGATTTTTTTAGAAACCTTTTGGAAATTGCCACTAAAAGAAGATTGCCTGAGTATATTAAGTATCCATATGCCACGGGAATAAATAGCGGCACCCCAAAAATCATCAAAGGGTTTTCAGGATTGTAGTAATAAGATCCAAAGACAAGACCTGTATTTATCCCTATGAATTCGGCACTATAGCCGATGATCATTGCTAAAATTAGGTAGGAAGCTGTTCTTTTACCTCCCCAAATCATATAAGAGTGCAGGGCCGCTGCTGCAAAAAACAGGGAATCTGCTATGAGTAGATGCTTTGGAAGTGCAATGTGAGCTATGAATCCTATGGCTAGTAGAGTTATTGCCCAAATATTAAGAGGTTTTGTTTTCTTGAACATGTAAATACCAAAATGGTTTGTTGATATTCCTTTTAATTATCTTAATATTTAGTTTATGGCAATAGATCATTTTGTGTTTTGTTGAGGGGGACGCTGACGCTTTTCATCTTTGGAGTGTATTTTAAAATGCATGTTTAACCATAACTTCCTGCAAGAAACTGTCGCTTTATGACAGTTTCTTGCAGGAAGTTATGGCAGCTTATTCAATGTGTAACTAATTGAAAATATGATGCTTAAGTAATATTATGAGTTTTTTGTTAGAAAATCTGACTAAAATTATAAAGGTTCATCCGACAAATGCGTACCTCTGTGCATGAAGGTGGTATAGCCTTAGCTTAAAGTACTCTATGTCACGGAATCAATACGCCTGCCTTTTCATCGTTTTAATCTTATTATTGATCCCTTCAGCCGCTGCGTTACTTATCCGATGTTTAAAGTAATTTAGTAGTCCTATCCTATGATTATCCAAAGTCTTTGCCATCTTCTTCAATTTGGATATCCCTGTTTCATTTGCATCAGAGATCCATTGATCAATGAATATCCATGCCTCTTTAAGGGAGTTTTGCTCCCAAAAGAGGCTAAACTGCTCTTTAAGTACATGAGCTTTAAACAAGGGCTCATTTACTTGTAGGATAGCATCTACACGGTCTTTAAATTCAGGCTCTAAATCCTTGTAATTTCTGAGTAGCAGAAAGCGCTGTCCCTTTAGCACCTTGCGTCCCATTTCATTTAAATTTTCTTGCTGCTCTTTTCTCACTTCATCTAATGCCTTATTCATTAGGGCAGTCACATGGAAATGATCGAATACAATATCTATATCAGGCAGGGTTTCAGTTATTGCGGTGATATAAGGTCTGCTCATGTCCATAGCAATAGCCTTTAAGTTCTTAGCCTCTTTTTTAAGACGAAGAAGAAAGGGGGTGATATCATCAACCGTCCTTCCCTCTACGGCATGAATGATTCTCCCTGACTCAATATCAGTAAAAGCCGACATATATACATGCCCTTTTTTAATGGCAAATTCATCAAGGCTTATATATTTTACATCCTTAACATCGATTTTTTTGTAGAGCTTTTTAAGCTTCATTTTATGAATTCTTTTTACGACATTCCAGCTAACTCCCAAGAGTCGTGATACATTCTGAACTGTACTCATAGAAAGCAGGTCAAAAGCATACTGAACAAATGCGCGAGTCATTTGAGATTTCCCTTTCATAAAGGGGAGCCGTGGCCACCACTGGTGGCCGCAATCCACACATTTCAGACGGTGTAAGATTACGTCTAGAAAGCATTTTTTACGACCAACTGGTGTCATTCTAAAACGACGCTTTTTCTGGCCTTTAAAATGGGAGTTTTTAGTGGAGCACTTAGGACAGTGAATCTTTTGATAAACCATCTCAGCAGAGTAAATGATAGAACTTTTTTCATATTGGGCGGATTTATACTGTACTCCTTTTATCCCATATGCATGATAGAGAATCGATGTAGACATAGAACAGCCTCCTTATGGTTGGTAGCCTAAGGTTCCTTTTCTATGTCTGCTCTTTTTTATTCAAACTCAAACTTTATATTCATCTATTTTTTCTGAAAAACCATCTTTATAACGTTCTGATTATCAACAATCCTTGAGTTTGGGATCCTTTAAGCCATTCCCCTATGAGGAGGTACGCATTTGTCGGATGAACCTTAAAATTTGGTACGTGAATTTGAGAAAGCCATATTGATCTACTTAATAGATTTTAGATCTAATTCTTTTTTCTAGCTTTGTCTGCATTTTTTTTTGCACTAGGCTCTTAGGCAGCAGAAATCTAGCTATAAAGACAAGAACCTTATACCTAAAGTCGATGATCTCCATGGGCTTTTTATGATGAATTTGCTTCAGGATAAGTTTGGCCGCTTTCTCTACAGACATCGCTTCAAAACCCTCTTGGTTTTTATTAAGGCCTGAGGAGGCCCTTTCTCTAAAAGAGGTCTTAATTTGTCCAGGGCAGCTTACTAGAATTCGTATTCCCTCTTTTTTTACCTCGGCATCAAAAGACTGGCTAAAATGGGTCACATACGCTTTTGAAGCAGAGTAGATGGCAAAGCTTGGGGTGGGAAGAAATCCGGCAGCGGACGATATATTCATGATGACCCCAGGCTTTTTTTCTTCTATGAGGGCACGTGCTGATTCTAGGGTGATTTCTGTAAGGGCAAGAGCATTGACCTCAAGTATTTTTAGTTGCTCAGTAAGGGGGTGAGTAAGCGCTCCTCCATACAACCCAAAGCCTGCAGAGTTAATGACAAGGTCCGGTTTTCTCTGAGAGATCTCTGCTAGAAGCGCCGACCTTTCTTTTGGCAAAGAAAGGTCAGCTGCAAAAATATTCACCTCTGTTTGAAGGGAAAGCTCGTTTTGCAGCTTTTCTAGGGCGTCTTTGTTTCTCCCTGTAAGAAAAAGGGGGACTTTATCTTGGGCAAGCCTTTTAGCAAGGGCCGTTCCAAGCCCTGAGCTTGCACCTGTTATTAGAGCAAGAGCTACCATTATTGCACTAACGCTTTTGCTGCATCTATGAGCTCCCCGAGCTTTTTATCAGCAAGGAGGATCCCTTCTTCAACAGTTGCAAATTCTTTAAGACGCACTCCCGCATAAATTTTGAGCTTAGGTTCGGTTCCTGACGGTCTTATTACGATTTTACTCCCATCATCAAAACGATAGAGGAGGACATCAGACTGAGGCAATGCAGTAGTTTCTTTGGCGCCAGAGGAGGTAATTCTCTCTTTTAAGAGGTAGTCTTCATAGAGGACTCTTTGGGCTTGGAGTATTTGTTTAGGGGGAGCATCTCTTAATTTTTTCATCATCTGCTTTATGGTGTCCATGCCATCTTTACCGGGAGGAAAATCGATGGAATACTGGGATTCTCTAAATACTCCAAATTCCCTGTAAATATCATGGAGGAGATCAATGAGCGTTTTATTTTGTTTTTTAGCATAGAGGGCGATCTCTGCAAGAAGGCAGCAAGAGACTATGGCATCTTTATCACGGGCGTGAGTGCCTAGAAGATATCCATAGGATTCTTCTGCGCCGAAGAGAAAAAGGGGAGATCCCTTTATCTCTTCCCACTCATGGATTTTTTCTCCGATGTATTTGAAGCCGGTAAGAACCTCGACGCACTGCACGCCAAAGCCTTTGCAGATTATCGGCAGTAGCTCTGTCGATACAATCGTGGTAATTACAGCATAATCAGGGGAGAGCTCTTTTTTTTCTTTTAGGGATTTACATAGGTAATAGCTGCAAATCGATGCTGTTTCATTGCCATTGAGGATGACGGGCTTGCCCTTATGCATTACAACAGTGCCGAGCCTGTCTGCATCGGGGTCTGTTACGAGAAGGATGTCAGATCCATTATTTTGCAGATGTTTTATTCCGAGCGTTAGGGTTTCTGGATATTCAGGATTGGGGAAGCGTACTGTCGGGAAATTCCCATCTGGCACGCACTGTTTCTCTTCGAGTAATATAGAGCTAAAGCCCCAGTCTTTAAGAGCCAGCGGTGCCAAGGTAATCCCTGTGCCGTGAAGGCTCGAAAAGCTGATACGTAAACTAGATCCGTCTGCTTTATTTTGAGAGGGTCTTTGCTGAAGGGGTCTTATCGCTTTTATATAAGCCTCATCGATCTCTTCACCTATGATGTGGATAAGAGGAGAGTCTATAGAGTCAACGGGGATGTCATCATAATTTGTAATGGAGCCGGCCGCATCCATGATCCCTTTGTCATGGGGAGGGACTATCTGCCCTCCATCTGCCCAGTAGACCTTGTATCCGTTGTATTCTGCTGGATTGTGGGAGGCGGTAATCATAATGGCTGCATTGCATTGCAGATGCCGGCAGGCAAAAGAAATAAGGGGGGTCGGTCTTAGGTCTTGAAATAAGAAAACCTCGATTCCTTGCTTTGCAAGGACTCTTGCGGATTCTTTAGCAAAGGTTTCTGAATGGTTGCGGGAGTCAAAGCCTATGACTACCTTTGCAGGGCAAGCCGATGTGGATTTTTTAAGATAGAGGGCAAGGCCAAGTGTCGCTTTGCGAATAGTATAGATGTTTATTCTGTTGCTTCCGGGGCCCATGAGGCCTCTTAGGCCTCCTGTGCCAAAGGCAAGGTCTGTATAAAAAGCGTCGCGAAGAGTTTTAGGGTCTGCACTTTGTAGGGCTTGAATTTCAGCTTTGGTTTCTTTATCAAAGTTTCCTGTAAGCCATGTAGAAATGCGATTTTGTGTAGAGACGTCGAGTTGCATAGAAACGATCCTTTAATCTGAAATGTTTAGTGTAGTGTTACACACAAAACATTTAGTTTAAAGAGAGTTGTTGTTGGATTTCTTCAAGAGAAATTGTTTCTGCATCAGGGTGATTTATCCCCTCGCAGCGGGTACCTTCATCTTCCCAGGCTTTCTTCGAAGCGATGTTCTCCGGCCACCAAGGATAGGTGCGGCACTGGCGGGGACGATAGTTATAAAGGGTGCAGACATTGTCTTTAAGAAAGGTGCAGTCATAAACAACAGAAAGATCTGGGAGGGTTTTTGGGCGCTCAAGAAGGGCTCTTTTTCCCGATACATTTCTCGTAAATTTCTTAATGAAATGTTCGACGGTTACTTTGAGGAAATTTGACATTTCGATGATTTCTTCATCAGAGACCCATACATAGCCTGGGGTGCCTGTACAACAAGCGCCGCACTGGGTGCATTTAAATTTCAAACCTTCTTTAATCCAAGAGAGAGCTTTAGTCATGAGAACTCGAAGGAAGTAGGATTTTTTTCGTTCCAATCCCAGGCTCCATGATCGATTGAGCTCCAGCGATAGGGTTTTACAGAACAGGTTGTTTCTGAGAAATCCAACAGATTCCATGTTCCCTTTTCTTCGTGAGCTGTGCACCCTGAGTCTAATAGGATAGGAAGACCTGCATTTCTAAGATCTGCAATACAGTGGCGATGGGTATGACCGTGGAGATAGAATTTTACTTTAGGAAATTCGTGAAGTAGGTCTCTAAGGGCTGCATCACCAATTAAGTGTTTATGCAGGTGGTCTGAGGTAAATAAGGGGAAGTGGTTAGCAAGGAGTACCTTGCTATCTTCGGGTAATTGGTTTAGCACCTTACGAAGGTTTGAGGCTATTTCACTCGTGAAATTTCCGTGGCAGGATAGAAGGGGGGTAGCTATTGCAGTATCGAGGGCGATCATCCACCAATCGAGATCTAGTTTTTTTACAGCGAGCTTATGATCTTTTAGATTGTACTGGGCAAACAAGCAGTCTTGACTGCCAAAACTTGCATCAAAATATTGATAGAAAGTTTTATTGAGATAGTCTTTTTTTGTATAGTGGTCGTGATTGCCTGGAAGGGTAATGACCTCTACTCCCATGCTTTTAAGTTTAGTAAGGAATTCTGAGGCCTTTGCGAATTCAATAGGTAGGGATGTCGTGCTTAGATCTCCAGAAATGAGGACATAATTCACTTCTTCTTTTTTGAAATGATCGAGAAGTCTGTACACCTTATCATGCTGAATTTCTCTCATGCGGCGAAGCAGTAGATTGGCATTTCCAATCCATCTTTTGGAAAGAAACTGCTTAGGGTTCCATGAGAGCTGCGAAAAATGCAGATCAGAAATATGTGCTAAACGAAAGTGCTTGGTCTCTACAGAACCCTTCATAGACATCCTCAGACGTAAGATAAGAATACAGTGTACCTTAAATCCTCTTTCTCTAAAAAACAAAAGAGGAGAAAAATCACTTTATTTTATTCATTTTCCTAACAATTTTTTTACTTTTTACCTTGTTTTGCTTGGCTATGTTTTTTATCCATCGTAGCCCTTCTGGATGGACATGTGCCGGCTCAGAGCCCACAGTGCCTTCATGAGTGCCTGTTCTTTTGGAGCGTTTGCTAAGAGCCTTGGCTTTCTTAGCTTTAAGGGATTTTTCCATAGAAAGAAGGTGGTCTTTCTCGATTTTTGCTTTTTTCTTAGGCTGTTTTGCAAGAACCTCTTTTTCTGTAAGAGTTTTTTTAGGAGTAGGAGTATCCCCTGACTTTAGATCCTTTTTAATGGTCTTATCCATTTTTTTACGGATGTTCTTTGGCATAGGCTGTTTGCTTTTATTCATAAGTACCCACGGTGTAAATTAAACATTTTCTTCGCTTAATTTTACAGTAGTTATTAAACTTTTAATTTTCAAGATAGTAATTAATACAAATCTAGAAAGGGCCGTATTTTACAGGCGTGTTAATAGGGAGGAAAAGTTTGATATTTTTTATAAATGGACTTAGGGACTTAGGAAGGTAATTAGCAAGTTGCTCGCATATAGAGACCTACGTATCTTATGGACAATTTTATACATAAACATATAAAATTGTCCAAAAGGACCTTTATGATTGAAAGAACGCTAAAATCCAAGCTCACTCTGCTAAAAGACCAGTTTCCCGTAATTGCTATATTTGGACCTCGCCAGTCAGGCAAGACCACCCTTGCAAGAACGCTTTTTTTCCATTATAGATATGTTAATATGGAATCATTCGAGGAACAAGAGTTCGCTAAAACTGATCCAAAAGGGTTTTTAGAGAGATTTCGAGATGATAAGGGGGTGATTCTTGACGAAATTCAAAAGGCGCCCAAACTCCTTTCTTATATTCAACTGGAAGTAGATGAAAGCCCTAAGCTTGGTCGTTTTATACTCACTGGGTCACAAAATATTCTCCTAAATCAACAGGTTTCTCAAACACTTGCAGGAAGAGTTGCTCTCACAACATTACTGCCACTTTCGATAGAAGAGCTGCGAAATGCCGGCTCCTTACCAGAAACTGCCGCAGAAGCAATTTTTAAAGGGTTTTATCCTCGTATTTATAATGATCGTGTGGATCCAGTTATATTTGCAGACAGCTATATGCGAACTTATATTGAGAGAGATGTTCGCGATATCAAACACATTGATTCATTAAGTGAATTTCAAAAATTTATGAAGCTTTGTGCCGCAAGGATAGGACAATTGCTAAACCTCTCCTCATTAGCTACAGAATCTGGCCTTTCCCTTGCTACGGTAAAGTCTTGGCTATCTATCCTAGAGGCATCTTATATTATTTTTCTGCTCCAACCTCATCATGTAAATTTCAATAAACGTCTTGTTAAAATGCCCAAGCTCTATTTTTATGATACATCGCTTGCATGTAACCTTCTTCGTCTTACAAGTGCAGATGATGTATATGATCATTATTTAAGAGGGGGACTTTTTGAATCTATGATTCTTTCCGATCTGCTCAAGAAACGATATCATCATGGATTGCCGCCCAATGCTTATTTTTGGCGAGATAAGATTGGGAATGAAGTAGATTGCATTCTGGAAGAAGGCTCTAAAATGATACCTATTGAGATCAAATCTTCTGCAACCATTAATTCTGCCATGTTTGACGGCCTTCTAAAATGGTCGGAACTAGCAGAAGCTCCTCCTGAACAAGGGGTAATTATCTACGGAGGCATTGAGGAGCAACAAAGAAAACAAGGACAGATTAAGTCTTGGCAATCTCTATAGAGCTTAAAATGTGCGAGCGAGCTTGCAAAACCGATCTAACACCTTGCCGACTGAAATAAGAGCTGTCCAGTGAGAGCTGGACCATTTACGCCAGAAAGAGGAAGGGGTAATCACTTCCCCTTTGAGCCAGCCCGGGCGCCATAGGCGCATTCGCTTTTCTTCATTAGCTACAATTATTGAGGGGATTTGTAGATTGGATGCTAGGTGTCCGACAAGGGAATCATTGCCGATCACATAGCCCGACTCATAGATAAGAGCTGCAAGATCGGAAAGGGAGGAAAGAAGGGGCGCATGCCACTGATCGTTTAGTAACTCTTGCCATTTAGGATGCTCTAGGGGAGACATGGCAAATACTACGTCAAATCCTTTTTTCTTAAGCTTTGTTGCTAGGGTGATAAATTTTTTTGCTGGCCAGTTTTTTTCTTCCTGGCTGCTTGTCGGATGAATTACGACCCTACGGTTCTGCTTTCTATAGGATAGATTTTCTAGGGGGCTAAGGCCGTTATTGCGGCTAACACCTGCAAGTTTTAGTAGTTTCGATGTGGCCTTGGCAATATTTTCCACCATACAAAGATCTTCAGTGAATACATAGTCTCCCGGAGACAGGGGGCCGTGTTTGTCTGCTTTGTAGGTTGGATAAAAAACGATTAAATTGGGTAGTTTTCCAAGGCTTCGAAGCTCGATGAGATGGCGGGCTTTTTGGGAATTGTCATTTTGTAAAATGATGAGGTCTTTAAAAGAAAGAAGGCTCTCTAGTTCATACGTGTTGGGAAGAGAGGCAAATTGTTTGTTTTTCAGCCACGGATCTAACTCGGAAAGTAGGGGTTGATAGGTCGTTACCGCGTAACCTGCCTCTTGCAAGTTATAAGACGCTATAAGCATAAGAAGGGCGTCACCGATCCCTTGGGCTGGAAGTACTGCTGCTGTTTTCATGAAAAAAACCTATAAACAATAAGGCCCCGCATCTTAACTGATGCGGGGCCTTTTAGAAAAGACTACTATATTTTTTACTCAGTATCTTCTGGAGCGTTTCCTATGAGCGCCTCAGATAGTAAAACGATGCCGGCCGTAGATGATGCGTACTGGAGCGCATTTTTTACCACTTTCGCAGGATCTACAATGCCTGAGAGTACAAGGTCTTCTACTTGTTCTGTCATAGCATTGAAACCGAAGGTTCCAAGTTTGGATTGGATCTGCTGCAGAATAACAGCACTGTCAAACCCAGTATTAGATACGATCTGTTTAAAAGGAGCTTCACACGCTCTTATAACGATTTGCGCTCCAACAAGCTCTTCAGGAGCTAGCTGCAGGGAGTTTGCCGCAAGGCTCGCTCTTAGTATAGCTATGCCGCCGCCAGGAACGATCCCTTCTTCAATAGCGGCTCTTGTTGAGCTTAGGCTATCTTCGAACATTTGCTTTCTTTGCTTCATCTCAGGTTCGGTAGCCGCTCCCACTCGAATGACCGCGACTCCACCGCTCAGTTTGGCTTTTCTCTCTTCTAATTTCTCTTTATCATAAGGGCTTTCTGCAATTTTTCCTTCCGCTTCAATTTGCTTGATACGTGCGGCGATGTCAGAGGGGGTTCCCGCTCCACCGATAATTGTAGTTTTGTCTTTGGAGATAGTGACTCTTTCAGCCGTACCGAGCTGGGAGAGCTCTGCATCTTTTAGGTAAACTCCGGCTTCTTCAGAGATGAAGTTTGCTCCTGTCAGGATGGCTAGATCTAGTAGAAGTGACTTTCTTCTGTCGCCAAAGCCTGGAGCTTTAACCGCGCATACTTTAAGAGTTCCGCGTAGCTTGTTAACAACAAGAGTTGAAAGAGCGTCTCCTTCGATATCATCGGCTATGATGAGAAGTTCTGAAGCTGTCGTTGAAACTGTTTGCAGGATATTTAAGATCTCTTGGATAGAAGAGATCTTCTTATCTGTAACAAGGATCTTTGGGTTTGTCATTTCAACCGTCATTTTCTCTGCATTTGTGCAGAAATAAGCGCTTGTATATCCCCGATCAAACTGCATCCCTTCTACCATCTCAACAGTTGTTTCGGTGCTTTTACCTTCTTCGATCGTAATAACGCCTGATTTGCCCACTTTTTTAATGGCTTCAGCAATAAGCTTACCAATAAATTCATGGCCAGAGGCAGAAGCTATCGCGATGTTTAGCATCTCTGTATCATTCTGGATTGGTATTGCTGTTTTTTCGATCTCTTCGATGATTGCTTGAACCGCTTTATCCATGCCCCGTTTTACGTGTATAGGAGACGCGCCGGAGGAGATGTTTTTGATCCCATTTTGCACAAGAGCTTTTAGAAGAAGGATGCTTGTCGTTGTCCCGTCACCACATTTTTCTTTCATCTTGCTAGCGACTTCTTTACCCATAGACACGCCCATGTTGGCGTATTGGTCTTTAAGTTCGATGTCTTTTACTATGCTATTACCGTCATTGGTAATGGTAGGAGCTCCATAGCTTGCTTGGAGGCCTACGTTTCTTCCTTTAGGTCCAAGAGTTACTGCTACAACTTCTGCAAGTTGATTTATCCCTTCAGCAAGCTTTTGGCGAGCTTGTTCTTCGAAAATAAGTTCACGTGGTGTGCCGGACATGTTATTTCTCCTGTTTCTTAAGTAATTGTTCTTTAAATATTTCGTAGAGGCCCACGATCTTCAAGTGGGGATCGATAGTATCGGTTAAGTCTTTAAGGTCGTCTAGGAAGAGGGCTCTATCTTCACACGTCGGAGCGTTCTCCATGCGGGTAGCATCTCCTGTGGCTAGGACTTTTACAGAGCTAGGAGACAGAGAGCAAAGGCAAAGCTCTGCTACGACCCTTTCAATAGCTCCAAGCAGTCCGTAGTAGATGCCGCTTTGGATGCTTTCCTTTGTCGTTTTGCCAAGAGCCGACTGCGGTTTAAGAGTCTCTACTAGAGGCAGTTTACCTGGATCATTTGCAAGTGCTTTAGCTGACATTTGCGCTCCGGGATAGATAGCTCCCCCTATATAGGTCCCTTCCTTCGTGACATAATCAAAGGTAACAGTAGTTCCTATATCTATGACTATGCAATCAAAGGTGGGAAAATGGTGCAAAGCGCCATAGACTCCTGCAATCCTATCATGACCTATTTCCCGGGGCTCATCGACATCAATAGTAAGGCTTAAGAGTACCGGATCTAAGCTCACTACCGGAATGGCAAGCTCATGTAATATCTTCAGAATTGTTTTATTTGTTTCTTCATGCGTAGAGGCAACAAAAGCTTTTTCAATAGATTTTTCCCGTAAAAAGGGAAGGAGGGATTTTTCAAGATCTGGGCTGCAGGCCCCAGATCTACTTCCTATGAGCCTGTCATCTGAAAAAAAACCAAGTGTTATATTTGTGTTTCCGATGTCGATGACGCAATGACTCATAAATTAATCCTTAAGCTAATTCTGATGGCGGGCGCTGAGAGTGTAAGCGCTCCGATAGAAATTCCATTTACCCCAGATAGGGCTGTTTCTCTAAGTTTTGTAAGGGGGATGTTTCCAGAGGCTTCAAGGTAGGCTCTACCACCTGCAATTTCTACACATTCTTTCATGAGCTCAATGCTCATGTTATCGAGAAGTATGAGATCGGCCCTCGCCTCAAGAGCTTCGCTGAGCATTTTCACATTTTCTACTTCGATTTCAATTTTCGCTTCCGGCTGGAGGTTTCTGGCTCTGGTAATTGCCTCCGAGATTGGCAGCTCATAGTATTTTTGCAGAACTTTGATATGATTGCTTTTAATAAGAAAGGCTTCTTGTAGATGGAATCTATGGTTTTTTCCTCCACCGATTCTAACAGCGTACTTTTGCAGGGCGCGAAGGCCGGGAAGGGTTTTTCTTGTATCTAGTATATCGCAGGTAAGATTTCCAAGTTCTTTGACATATTCGCTTGAAAGTGTTGCTATGCCTGAGGCGTGTTGCACGATATTAAGAGCGACCCTTTCTGCAGAAAGAAGAGATCTAGCTTTTCCCTTAAGTATGGCAAGCACGGTGCCAGGCTCTACTTCAGATCCTTCTTCTACCAAAATCTCACATTTTACCTCGGAATCTATCGCTTCAAATACCCAAGGAAGAAATTTGAGTCCTGCGATTTTGGCTGATTGCTTTGAGACGATCTCTGCTTTTACTACGGCTTCCTGTGGAAGGCAAGCTTCGGAGGTGATATCATCTCTTGCTCTATCTTCTCTTAAAGCAATTACTATCGCATGTTTAATATCTTGAATATACTGCTCGGTCATAAAATCCTTCAGCTGATAGATCATGTTAGGAGAAGTAGTTGTTATGTGCAACGGGTTTTTAGCACCTAAAGCTCTTAAGTGCTAGGAGTCTTCGTGGACCCATTTATAGATAGACTGTTTAGGCTCTTTGCGAATGTGAGCCGCTGTCTTGATGGCGTCAGTAAGTGTGAGACTATAGGTGTCTTGTAAAACGGCTAAAAGCTCACTTACCGAGAGTCCTTCAAAAGTGTTATTTTCATATTTGTCGACAAGAACGACAAATTCTCCTTTAGGGGGACGGGTCTGAAAATGCTCTAATAAAACAGAAGCTGTTCCAGAAAGTTTTTCTTCAAAAGTTTTGGAAAGCTCTCTTGTGATAAGAAGTTTTCTCTCCGGTGCAAACTCTACAAGAATTTTCAATGTATCTTGGATCCTTTGGGGGCTTTCGTAAAAAAGAGAGATCCCGTCATAATGTAAAAGCTTTAGCAGAAACTGATGAGCCTCTTTTTCTTTTCTTGGGAAAAACCCAAGAAACTGAAAATCCGGCGCCTCCGCTCCCCAAAGGGAGAAAGCGCAAGTAACAGCCGATGCTCCAGGAAGAGCCGTCATAGATAGACCCTCATCTCGACAAGCTTTGATTAAAACAGCACCCGGATCGCAAATTCCTGGCGTTCCTCCATCGCTAATAATGGCGATATCTCTACCGCTCCGCAGATCATCAAGTATATAGGAGAGTTTGCTTGATTCATTAAACTGGTGGTAACTTTTCAGAGGCTTTTTGATGCTATAGTGATTGAGCAGAATACTGCTGTGTCTTGTGTCTTCGCACAAAATATAGTCACAGGAGGATAGAACCTCGACTGCTCTGTAAGTGATGTCTTTTAAATTGCCGATGGGGGTAGGTACTATATAAAGCACAGAACCTATGGGGGGTAAATAAAAAGGTGGCACTCAGATTCGAACTGAGGATGGAAGCTTTGCAGGCTTCTGCCTTACCACTTGGCCATGCCACCTTAACTGAAAACGCCGAGATTATGCTTTATGTAATAAAAGAGGTCAATTCAAATAATTTGTTTATACAAAATAGCTGCAAGTTATAAAAACCTCTTGCAGCTATTTGCCTCTTATTTTCCTACACTTACGGTAGATGAGGCCACAGCTCCTCCAGCATCTACGGCTGTGAGCGTATAGCTCTGAGCTTGCTTTGGTTGGTTATGGTCATCATACGATGTCGCATTGGATCCTAGTGTAGCGATCAGTGTGCCATTACGATAGAGCCTGTAGAAGGTAGCTCCAATGCTCGCCTCCCAAGATAGAGCGTTGTATCTTTCACTGACCACTCCAAAGTTATTGACTTTTTGCTTTCCTCGGAAGTTGCCAGGCGCTTGCACGGGCGATGGAGGAGGAGGTGGTGGTAGGGTTTCTGTGTAGAATGTATAGGCGGGAACGTTATTTGAGTCGGTGAACGTCACAAGAAATGTCCCCGAGCCTGGATAGCAAGCGGCAAAGATGTCAGCAGAAGTCAAATTAGGAATAGGATTTGTCGGAGCTACCGGAGATTGCGCTGTATATTGCGGTGAGGCGCTCGGGTTGTAGATCGAATAGTAGGGGAGATTGCTATTGTTATCCTGCCATGTTACGAGAAAGTTACCTGTCGAGCTGTCAAAAGAGGAGGTGACATCTAGCCCACACTGGGAGTTCGTAATAAAAGTGGGTGAGCTCCAACTTGGAGTCCTGGAATCGTAGGTTGAAAAGACAGCATCATCAGTATTATTATCATTCCAAGTAACAAGAAAGTTGCCTTGAGAATCGGAAGAGGATAAGACACTAGAAATAGGGCTTCCATAATTGTTATTTACATTGGGGATCGTTGTAGCTGTTGTAGTCCAGGTAGTTTGATTGTAAACCGCGTAGTAGGCTCCGCCACTACCATCCACCCAAGTAATTAGGAAGTTTCCTGTATAGCTATCATAAGAAGAAACCACATCGGCCGCAGCATTGGCTAAAGAGCTTGGGATAAATGTAGGAACACTCCATGTAGTAGAGTTCTCCGTATAGATCGCATAGTAAGGCTTATTGGAGACGGTATCTATCCATGTTGCAAGAAAATGTCCGTTACCATCAGAGGAGCAAAATACATCGCTTGAGGTAGCGAGGTTCCAGATCTGTACGGGATTTGTCCACGAGCCTCCATCATAAATAGAAAAATAGGGGGTATTGTCACTTGAATTTTGCCATGTCGCAAGAAAATTTCCGGTAGAGCTATCAAAAGAAGAAAAGACCATAGTGCCGGAGGCACCCGGTGATGCACTCATAATAGTCGCTGGAGAGCTCCAGAGGCCGGTGCTCTGAGTATATATCGAATAATAAGGAACATTGGCGGTGCTATCTAACCACGTAGCTAGAAAGTTGCCGGAGCTATCACAAGAAGAAAAAACGGAGGGGCTATTAGATTGATAGGAAGCATTGATTGATGTTGCAGGATCGGGATTCCAAGGATCAGAATATCCTTGCACGCTAAAGAGGCTTGAGACTACTAGAAATGCTTGAATGCTTGAATGCTTGAATGCTTGAATGCTTGAATGCTTGAATGCTTTTAACATACATCCTCCTAAGATTAAAAATAATATACTCTATTTCGCAGCTTGCAAGTCAAGGTAAACTTCGGAAAATATTTTTTAAGTTTAGGACTGGCTAATCATCCTCTTTCTTGAAGTGAAAAGTCTATTTGCTAAATCTAAATCCAAACGCTAGAATGCAATATTCTTATAGCCACTAAGGAGACTCTATGCTCGGTAAGCAGTTAAAAGACTTGGAAAACTATTTTGGGAAAGACTCTTCTAATGAAAAAATCATAGAGGGCTTTGCGGTCGATAGCCGCAAGGTAAAGCCGGGCTTTGTTTTTTTTGCTTTAAGAGGAGGAAAAGTAGATGGTCATGACTTTCTGATCGATGCTTTTAAAAATGGGGCTATAGCGGCTGTTGTCTCTTCTAAATTTACTGAGAAATTTCCGGGGCATACCTTACTTTATGTATATGATGTACTAGATACTTTGCAGACTTTTGCAAGAGATGTTCTATCTACGCAGAATAAGCGGATTGTGGCAATCACCGGATCGATGGGTAAGACAACGACAAAGGAATTTGCAGCCACTATTCTTTCTGCAAAATATAAAGTCTTTAAAACACCAGGCAATGCCAATTCACAAATCGGGCTTCCCTTAAGCCTACTCAATAGAAAAGATCTGGGAGAAGAGATCATGGTCCTTGAAATGGGGATGATGGACCATGGGCAGATTGAACGGCTTGTGGAAATTGCTCCACCGGAAGTTGCCGTCATTACCAAGATTGCTCCGGCCCATTTGGAGTTTTTCCATGATGGCCTAAAAGGTATTGCAGAGGCTAAATCTGAAATTCTATCCCATCCAAATACCAATGTAGCCTTTATTAATTTTAGCGCTTTTTGCTACGAATCTATTAGTTTTTGTGGAGATTGCGGCAAGACGTACTACTCCTTGGAAAGAAATGGGACTAGTGACCATTGGATGGAAAGTCAAGGAAGTCAGATTAGGATCTGTAGTGATGAGGAGAAGAGTCCCTGGCTCACATTGCCTTTTGAAGCTCCTCAGTTAAGAGAAAATTTTATAGCAGCCGCACTTGTTGCTAGGTATTTTAAGATTGCCTGGGAAGAGATAGCTTCCGCTTGCTCAAAGCTCACACTTTTTGAAAAGCGTTTTGAAAAAATAGAAAGAGACGGGGTGATCTTCATCAACGACTCGTATAACGCAAATCCTGAATCGATGAAATTTGCCATTGCTAATCTTCCGAGGCCCGAAAATGGGGGGAGGACAATCTTTGCTCTTGGACACATGGTAGAGCTAGGATCCTATTGCCAGCCCTGTCATAGAGAGATAGGGGAGTATGCTGATAGATATGGGGATAGGCTTTTTTGCCTCGGAGAAAAATGCCTTCCCATGAAAGAGGCTTTTGCCAAATCAGGCAAACCGGTAGAGCATTTTGAAGATTTAAAAAGTATGCAAAAGAGTTTATTTGCTGAAGTGAAAAAAGGGGATGTTGTCCTTATTAAAGCGTCTAATAGTGTGGGGCTCTGGAGGATTCTGGAAAGTTTGTAAGGGGTAAATTTTTTTACTAGGTCTTGTTGCTTTTGCTTTGGCATGCGATCTCCAACTCATCCGCCACCTCGTCCTGAACTGTTTACAGTTATATAATTAACTTTACATCGAGCCATTTCCTCTATTATATGTTAGATTAAGCAATTATTAAAAAATTGTTGCTACCTTACCAGGTCTGCTGGTATAATCAAGGATATTTTTAAGGAAATCTTTCTATGCTCTCAAAATACCTAGACCCAAAAAATGACTTTGCCTTTAAGACGATTTTTGGGACGGAAAAAAACAAAGACATTCTGATTCACTTTCTTAATGACGTTCTTGTTTTTAAATCCAAGCAACCTATTGTAGAAGTGGAATTTTTAAAGACGGTGCAAGATGCTGCCATTGCTGCCCAGAAAACAAGTATTGTAGATATCTTGTGCATAGATAGCCAAGGGAGTCGTTACATCGTAGAGATGCAGGTAGCTAGAACGATGGGTTTTGAGAAAAGAGCTCAGTACTATGCATCTAAAGCGTACTGCTCTCAAGCGGAGGTTGGAGATCAATATCATGACCTTAAAGAGGTTGTTTTCATAGCCATTGCAGATTTTATCAT
>JAPLSW010000085.1 GCA_026398435.1 Chlamydiota bacterium
CGACTTACGACAAACAAGTTTTCTTGGTGGCAATTGAGAGAGGGAAATACCTGATCCCATCCCGAACTCAGAAGTCAAGCCTCTCATCGCCGATGGTACTGTACACAAGAGTATGGAAGAGTAGGTCGCTGCCAAGGTTTTATTCCTACCCTAATCGCTGAATAAGTGATTAGGGTATTTTTTTTGCCTGGACGTATTCCTATAATTCTCAGCAAAAAATGAGCCCCTTCTAAAAGAAGCGCCTCTTGCTTAAATTCACCTAATTTTTTCGGTATAGTTCTGTTTTCCTTTGAAGAGTCTCATTGAAATAACTCAAGATTATCATTGAATAACTTGTGGAACCATTTTATGGTTGAAAAGGCAACATAGTCTGCGAAGGGGGGATTTATGAACGGAGAAATCCTGAAAAATTTCAGAGTCGTTTTGACGTGCTTGCTCGCGCCATTCCCGGAGAGGAAATTAAATTCTGGTTTGCTCGCGACCTCCAAGATTCCCTTGGATACTTTCGCTTGGAGAACTTTAGGACTGCCATTACCAGAGCTATAGAATCATGTATGCGTCTACAGGAGACCTACTACAAGCTCGAGCGGCGTATCAAGTCTGAAGAAAAGAAATTGGTTACACAATCGGGATAGCTAACCAAAGGATGTGATAGTCTATTTTAACTCTATAAAATCCAATGGCTTGAATACTTCAGATAGTGAGATCTTATTTTCTTGTTTAGGTTACTACTACTGCATTAATCACAAAAGAATTAAACTTTCTAACATCCTTTATCCTTATTAAATAATAAATTGAAAACTAATGCAAATGTTAGTATAATTAAATTGATAAATCACGGGGTTGTATGAGTATTGAACTAAGTAAATCTAGACCACTATCCACTGCAATTGTTCCTTATGCTCCAAGGGACGCCCATGCACAATTAAGCCTAGATGTTAGGACTACAGAGGCTTCTAGAAGATGTGTTGACGCCCCAGCCCAGTATTTAGAAACTTATAAAGCTCTTCATTTAGGGGGAAGGGGAACTTTAGAAAGCCAGATGATCAGGTCTTTTGTAACGATTTGTCCGACCCATACAGAAGCAGAAATGGCGCCTCGTCTTTCTAAATACGATATAGTTTCAAAGCATCTTAGTTCCCTCTCCGATCAAGAGCTAAGGGACTTATTAGCTACGGCTCATCCTATCGGTTCAGGTACCGGTGGAGAAGTTTTATCCATAGAAGTAGAGGGAGTAACCGTCTTTGTAAAAAAAATTCGTCTTACTGCTATAGAAGAGGCAAACCCTAGCGAAACTTCAAATCTCTTTAAACTACCTATCGCTTATCAGTACGGAGTAGGTTCAATGGGTTTTGGCGTATGGCGAGAGATTGAAGCTCATAAAATGACTACACAATGGGTCTTAACTGGGGAATGTCAAAATTTCCCCTTAACCTATCATGATCGCGTATTGCAACGCTCTACAGCACCGGCTCCTGTTACTGCAGAAACCCTTGCGGAAAGAAAGAGTTACATAGAATATTGGGATGGCTCTACAGCTGTTGGAAAAAGAGCTGAGGCAGCAGATTCTTCTCTCGCCGATGTAGTCGTATTCATGGAACATATTCCACAGACATTAAGCAAAAGACTAAAAGCGGAAGCTTGCGAGGGGACTTTACAAGAAGAGTCTTTAGGCAAACTTGATAAAGAACTCAGTAAAGTAACTACGTTTATGAAATCTCATGGATTTCTTCATTTTGATGCACATTTTTCTAATGTTCTTGCTGATCCAAAGCATGTATATTTTGCCGATTTTGGCTTAGCAATAAGCGACAGGTTCGACCTTTCTCTAGAAGAGATAGCCTATCGTGATAGACATCAAGATTATGATCGCTACTATGTAATATTATGTCTTGTAACGAAGGCTATTACGTCTACGGTTTCTCCGGATAAGAAGAAAGAAGTTTTAGATGCCTATTTCTCCTCAAAAGGAGCTATGACTGAACTTCCTCCTTCTATTGCAACTTTTGCAATGCATTATAGACCAATTGCACTTCTTATGGATGCATTTTTCCACAGTCTTTATAAAGGGTCGAAAAGCACGCCCTATCCTGAAGCAGAGCTCGCACGTGAGTGGAGTAAGCTTCAATAATCGCAGCAAGTAGCTGGTTAAATTGAGAAATTTTTTTAGTTCCTATAAGCATATTAATAAAAGGATGAAAATTGGCATTTTCTACAGTATCTTCTACTTCAACAGCCGTGGTCCCTTATGCTTCGACCCTTCCACAGGTCTCAGCTAGCTCTTACATCGAAAAAATCACTGACGAAGCATTTAGACGTTCATTAGAAGTAGCAAAATTTGAAAAAAGCAACCTTTACCCTGTGCCTTTAGAAGCTCAAACAGTACTCGGTGCAAGATCTCGCCGTTTGTATCAGGTATTACCTCCTTTAACGGGGAGATATCCCCATATTGGACATGAAAGTTTTGTAGTTGAAGGGCCCCATCGAGAAATTGGTGTCGAAGTATTTGCTCCCACACGGGGAAGCTGTGAAAATAAGCTTCGTATGCAGTTATCTCCTGAGAGGTCCTTCATGTCTGCTTTAAGTGAAGAGCAGATCCAAACTCTACACACTCATTCTGTAGACTCTTTAACTCCTATAGGGAAATTGCCTGTTTTACTCTTTTCCCACGGATGGGGAGTAAATCCAAGTGAATACCGGCCGCTACTTGAAGAATTGGCAAGCCACGGATATATGGTAGTTAGTCTCAATCACCCATCTAGTTCCCGTGATGCTCCATTTAGCCAAAATCCACCTGTTTTGGATGCCCGAAATGAGGCAGGATGTGAAGACCCAGCGAAGTTTTCAAGTGAGCTAGACAGACTTACTTTAATTCAAGCAGACAATATTGAATTTATGGCTGATTACATCCGAAAAAAAGAAGGAGATAAAACGCCGATCGTTCTTGCAGGACATTCTTTGGGAGGCGCTGCCTCTATTATTGCTGCAAGGCATGACCCAAAAATAAGAGGCTGCATTAATCTAGATGGAGGGCTGAGAGGAGAAAAAAAATCGGAAGGCTTAAAAATACCTCTTCTTATGATTTTAGTTGATCGTCTAACAAATATGACTCCTGAAGACAAGGAATGGGTCGTACCTCTGATGAAAGAATGGACAGACCTCCATGAAAATTCTAAACGTATAGGGGACTCTTATTTAGGGCAAATCCAAGGCATTAGCCATATGGACTTTTCGACCGGCCCATTGCTAGATTGGCTGGCGGGAGAAAAAACATTGGACGGAGTGCTAAAGGCTCATGTAGTGGCCTCTAGGGCGATGGTCCAGTTTATGAATATGGCTTGTCGGTCAAGAGGTCCTTAGCCTTTTACGCAGCTTAGAGCTCCTTAATAGATTCCTCAATTTTGCTTCCACTTTTAATTCCTGACGGAATCCCTTTGAGTTGCTCGGAAAAGAAGGAGAGGACATGCCTGTTAGTGGCAGCCCAAGTGGAAAGATCTTTTGGTATTTGCTCTTCCCAGCCCTGAAACATGGATTTTTGTGGATGATCTGCGCCAGCAGCTTGATTTAGTCCGACAACGTGTGCGAGACTATGGAGAGTCGTAAATCCAGCATGGCGGGAGCCATTTAGCACTACTTGATAGGATCCCATTCCAGCTCTTGCATGGAATGTATCAAATTCTGCTATAGGGTCGAGAAAGTTTTCCGCACCTTTAAGGCCAGCTTCTAGAAGAGCTGCAGCTTCCAATTCTTTTGCATCAGCTTTCTCAGAGTCTCCACTATCTCTTAACTGCTTAGCCTCGCTGGAAAGATCCAGCGAAGCTTTCACATCAGGGATAAGATGCTCTAGTACAGTTTCAGCTCGATCGCATTGAATTGTAACAAAGGGTTGAAAAATAGAGCTCGTAGCATGTTCACCAACAAGCCCTCCATCGAAATTCATTCCAGCCCTTACCAGGACATTATTTCTACATACTTGTGCAGCAGTGGCTCCACCAATGGAATGACCCATTACCCCTGTCCTTTCGAGGTCCATCGTCGCTGCCAAATCTGGGTTAATCTTCCCAAAATCCTGTAAAGTCTTTAACACAAACATGATGTCTTTCCTCTGCAAATTTACAGCTTGGTCATCAGTGGGCATGACCTCTTCATCGACTGCGCCAGGCTTTCCCTCTGATGCCAATGCGCGACTATAGCCAGCAACACCCTGTGTTTCAACCGTTATGACGCAAAAGCCGTGGCTAGAAAGCTCTTCCACGATCGGCTGATAGTCGTCGGAGCGCATCCCAAATCCATGGGCCATAATAACAACAGGAAAAGACCCTCCTGCAGGAGAAACATCAGGTTGAGCATACGAAGAGCAACTTGCATAACGCGTTGTTTCTACAGGGGACCCCATTTTACCGAGCTCTTCAATATAAGGTTCAAGAGGATGGTGTCTAAAAGAGGTTCCTTGTTTGGAAGGGTAGTGAATGCTGATGGCAATCGAACGGTCAGCATCATGAAGAACATAGGATTGTATGCCGATCGGAAACTCACCTGTGGGTTTTGGAAATAGGAACTCCGCCTTATCGGGCTCCACAGATAGTTCCTCTAATTTAGTCGCAATAGGTGGGGATGTTCCAGACGATGGGGGGATTTCAGAGGGGGATGCTGGGGTAATAGGTCGAATAAAGGGTATGGGATTCATTTTTCCACCTCTAGATATTGAATGAGTTTTGTAAAGTAATCCTTATTCCATAGATTTAGTTTGTCTGTATCAGCGATAAAAAATGTCATATCTGCTTTAGCGCTTTCAAAATCAACAGTCTCGATTTTTTCTTGTAGCATTTGCATTAAGCGTTCTCGATCTAAAAATTCATCAGACCTGAGATTTCCCGCTTGTTTCATGCAGGATTCCATGTAAGTCAGACTTAGAGGGATTTTTTTCTGGATATACCAAATAAGATCATACCAATCACGCCCTTTGACCCGGCCTTTCCAGGCTCTATAAAGTAGGGCGTGCATTTTCCCTGCAAAAAGATGGCTTTTTTTGAGAGTGACCACGTAGAAAGAAACTGGACTTATGACTAGCTCACTCTCATATTGCGCATGTGGAGGAGGATCGATATCCACTTCTAGCTTTATTTTTATTTTTTCATCAGGATTAGGTTTGTAAGAGCTTGTTTCCTCTCCAATTGATAGATACAATTCTAGAGTGTTAATTTTCATGAAAGCTGAGACTACACTGCTTTCGAAGGTTTTCACTTTTGTAGCCACTTCCATATTAAATCCAAAGGATCGAAGTTCATTACCCATTCCTTCCAGGTAGGGAGAAAAATTGAAATTAAGATCAGGCTGTATCAAAGTGAAATCTAGGTCTTCGCTAAAACGGTCAAGTCCATATAATATGCGAAGAGCTGTACCTCCATAAAAGGCGGCCTTTTCAAAAAAACCATGCCTTTCAAGTCCAAGTAGCGCCGTTTGCTGGAGAATCTCTCTTATTTTGGTTTGGTCATTTACTTTAGATTTTTTATACTTATCTAGACGTGCTTGGATATTTTGGTGGGTCATAAGAGTCCTAGAACTTGGCTTAAACTAGTTACCGCTTTCGATTGGTATCGACTGGCGATTTCATAGAGATGTTTTTTGTCTAAATTTTTCAAATCAGATTCTTCGATCCTTCTCCCTTCTATAAGATCGATAAGCAGGTCCCTGCCGGATAGGTCGTAACTTTTTAAATGAATAAGATCTGCTAAGGCCTTTTCAGGAGTGGCTATTATATAATTGCCAAAGCGGTTTTCTTTTTGGGTGATTCCTATGCTATACCGATGATGGGGGAGTCCTATATAGTGAAATTCCCCAACAGGAGTCGAGTGGATTTTTGATTTTAGGCTCGAAGCGCAACTCACGACGTAAACACCCTCCGGTATTAGTCCGTAAGTGGAAAGGGCCCACTCGTAGCTGACATAGGAAGGCCCATAGAGTAAATTAGAAACTTGCTCATAAGGAACCGGATCGTCTTTAACTTTTTCACTAATAAGAAAAAAACCATTTTTTAAGCGTATTAAATCGCCTGATTTCACAAGCCTAGAGAGGAAATCATTGGGATTAGTATAGTCAGTTAAAAAAGGTTTTAGATTATGACTCTGGATATAAGCTGTTTTTGAAAATTTGAGTAGGGGGTGCATATCCACGTTCCTTGTATAAGCTTTATTATGCCAGATTCTCCAATTTATTTGGATTATTTAGTTCATTTATCACGAAAAAATTCCAGGAAATCGATTTAAAAGTTCCAATATATTTATTATGAAATGGTTAGCTAATACGCAAGTCTCCAGATTTATTATGGAGAGCATGGTGTTTCTGGATAATATACACCATGTTCGAGCTTTAATTTGCCAGATTCTCCAATTTTTTTGGATTATCTGGTATATTTTCCTTAGAAAAATGCTAGATAATCTACTTTTTTAGGTCTTCGAAAATATTCTGATCCATTCCCTCACAGCTATAAAAATCCTCTCTTAAGTTGCTTATATATTATTATAAGAGCATGTAATTAAGTTAAATTATCGTAATTAATTATAATTAAATTGATAATTAATTATTTTAGTATTAATAATAATATATAGATTTCAAGATAGGTATATTTATGAGAAAGGTGAAGGTTCTAGAGGATCTCTCGATTGTCGATATCATCGATATGCTGTCAGAGCTGTCCGAAATCGATATTACGCTTTCATTGGAAAAGCAAACTTCTGCAAAAGACGCTAGCCTTTCATCAAAATGGCTAAATCCTGCCCGTATTATGGAAAATCAGGATCTGGTTAGGATGCTCTTTAGGGGAGTACAAAACTATCTGCAACAAATACTAGAAAGAGACCCCGATCAGCTTAAAGACCCCTATATGAAAAAAGGGATACAATCCCTTATGACCTTTGTTCTTGAAGGGGCGGAAAAGATCGATAAGTTTACCCCTCTATTTAAAAAAGCACCGGCGCTAGTGTCTATCTCAGACCTTCCGGAATATAGAGATTTAAATGAGTATTTTACCTCAGCAATTGCCCCTTATATGCCAGCGGCTGGTGAATCCGATGAAGACTGGGAAGATGAGTGGGGCATTAGGGGGATTGAGCTTACTGATACTAAGAGAATGGGTCTTCGGACAGTAGAGGAGCTACGCTCTGATAAGCAGTACGAGCTTCTTTATTTAATAAAAGAGAACGGTCGCCCGTTCTATGACTATGAAATGCTCCGGCATATGAGACTGCTCTATGACTTTGATAAAAGCGCTTCCTGTGAAGAAACAGAAAACCTGTTTTTTAAGGTAGACATTGTCCAAGACAAAGAGTGCCATCTAAGAGCTGAGTATATCTTAAAAAACTGCGGCTACCTGATCGATGAGTTTTTCAGAGAAGCTTTAAAGCATAAAGACAGCCAGTGTATATCGAATCTTAGTATGGGGGTAATGGCTCTTATGCTTGCAGCTAACCCTAGGAATTTAAAACAGACATCGTCTTCTGAAAAAACGGCCTATAGGTACTTTTTAGACTTCCATCACTACCTACGTCTATCGCTTAGTTCCGATGAATACCAAAAGCTTATTATGACATCCCATGAAAGACGCCCTTTCCAATCATGTCTATTTTTGCTTACCCACAAGCTGTGCTCGGCTTATTTTAGCTCAAGCATTGAACATAGAGAGATGACAGCGATCATCCGTAGGCAAATTTCAGAGGGCTCTGTAGAAGACTCTTCCAAGGAATCCTACGTTTCCGGCTTTATGGCAGTACTAGAAGAAGATGCGTCCCTGCGAAGATCTTTAGAAAAGTATCCAGCTGGAGCGATCCATAAGCTCGCTAAGGTATTTGAAAGGGGTGATAATACCCGGGGCTTTGATCCTTTATCCCAGGATAATATCCCAGAGCAACTTTTTGCGTTTACTATGGCAGACAAAGATATAGCCTGTCTAAAAATTCCCTCGCCTGTAAGGCAAGAATTTATCCAAAAGGCGGAGCTCGCTCAGGAATTTGAAGGACTGATCCGCTCTTTATCAGCCAATTCCAAAAACCAGAAGATCCTTTTTGTCAATTTACAAGATAAAACATCTTGGCAGGACTATGCCCGCTGCACTATTTTGGAAGAGATGGCACAAAAGGAGGAGTTTGCCTCTCAGCTCATCCTTATGGGACTTGCTAAAAGCACCGACTTTTATAACCAAAGTAATGACTACCTAGACCAAAATGAATCTGAGCTATTTTTTCAGCAGCTAAAAGACCAGGTCCTCGGTGGGGCTCAATGTGGCTTTTTCTTTTCCCAAGCTATAGCCTACCAAATAGCCACAGGACTTCCCAAGATCACCTCCCTGGTCCATGAAGTGTTTTTTGCTTCAGCAAAAACACTCTCTCGTGAGCAAAGGATGGATTTCATAGAGATTACCTATCTATTCTTAACTCTTATTGCTTTAGATGCCTCAGAAGCTGATTTTATCTGCTTTGGCGATAAAGATACAGTCGATGCCAGCGCTGCCACCTCTGCTGAGTTATTTGGGTTATGTAAGCTTCTTTCAGGGACTCCTCTATCTGATGATGATAAGGGGCTGTTTTTGTATATGCTATACGCCCCAGCTCTTACCCTTAGAGAAAGGGCGATAGAGCTTTCAAGGCTGCAAAGAACCCTTTCAGCTCTTGACTGTATCCAGAAGGGGATGTCTGAAAAAAGAGATCTCTTTAAAAAGCTAACCAATGAGCATGGATACTACAAGATTAAGTATCCTGTAGATTAAACATCGCCTTTAGAAAAACTTGGGTTCATCCGACAAATGAGTACCTCCTTACAGAGAAAGGGATTCAATGGGTTGAGTGCTTAAGTAGCTTTTAAGTTCAATATCAGGAACACACAATTCAGTATTATCTATTAACCATGTGTTAATTGCTGAAACTAAATCTTTGAGATTATTAGGAAGCGTTATACGCTTTTCAGCAGAAACTAGGCCCTGTTGATAGCTTTTCCATAAGGGCTGTAGAGTTTCCATAGCTTCAGCGTTAAATGATAAAGGTAATTTCAGAGGAGTTTGTCTATGGTTAAATACGGTTGTTATGACCTTTCCAGTGCAAGTGGAATCCAAGCATTTATCTAATGAAATAAGAGAGTGAAGATCATGAAAATCCTTCATTCGGGTATTACCCATGCCGCGATAAACTACAGTCTCGAGCTTTTCGGCAAAAATGAATTCTTTGGGATAAGAACGAACTTGAATTTTACTTTCAAACAAGGGACCTTTCGATGTTGAAGTTAAGTCCATCGAATAATCAATAGCCTCTACTATATCCCCAAAACCTAGATCG
>JAPLSW010000014.1:0-3544 GCA_026398435.1 Chlamydiota bacterium
TGATGGGCAAGAGGCGATTCTTGCAGCTCTGCAAAGCTGCCAGCTACGAGCTATGCTTGCTAAACAGAAAGACCCTAACTATATCCATTATGGACAGGCCTTAAGTTACCGCTTTAAACGAGATAAAAAGGGCTGGCGCGTATTTGTAAGCACAGAGCAAACAGAGCCAAAATGGATAACGAATAAGGATGTAGGAGCTATAGGAGTAGACATCAACGCTGACCATCTGGCTATCGTAGAAACGGATCGCTTCGGCAACCCTATAAAACATAAAAGTATCCCTCTTGTTACCTATGGAAAGAAATCTAACCAGACTCTTGCAATAATTGGAGATGCCGCAGCTGAGATAGTCGAGTGGAGCGTTCGAACAAAAAAAACTATAATTCTTGAAAAACTAGATTTTACAGCCAAAAAAATAGAGCTATCAGAAACTAAAGCTCCCCGTTATGCAAGGATGCTATCTTCGTTTTCTTACAGCTCCATTATAGGTCATATTAAATCTCGCGCCTATCGTTTTGCTGTAAAAGTAGAAGAAGTCAATCCTGCTTTTACTTCAGTGATTGGTCGTGTAAAATTTGCGTCCAGATATGGACTTACTATTCATGAAGCGGCAGCGCTAGCAATAGCCCGCCGCTTCCAGGAAGCTTCCGAAAGAGTGCCGCGCCGTTTGGATAAAATACCAGACGGCAAATGTGGTCATGTCACTTTGCCTTTACCCGTGAGGAATCAAAGCAAACATGTATGGTCACAGTGGCGGCAGATTCGGAAAAAACTTCCAGTGGCGCTTGCAGCGCATTTCCGGGCGACGAAAGTCGATCCTTTGAGTAGACACAAGTCTGCTCATTGAGATAGGGGAATACCTCCTTCTCGGCCTTTGTTGGTGAGACTCCAACACACGAACCGTCGATAACACTGCTTGATCGACGTACTATACTTGTCTATGAAATGTGTAGATTTGTCTAGTTATTTAGAAGCGGCTACCCCCGCGTTGTTTTCTTATCACTCATTTCTGTTTCAGTGAGTCATTTACTTCAAAAGATTGATTCAAATGTTAACTGGTTTATTATAAATAGCATAAGGTTGAATCAGCGTCTAAAATTCTAATTTTCCTAGGACGATCATATCTGGGATGTATAGTCAATAATCAGTGGGAATTTGAAAGAGGAGGATGTAGAAAGTCTTGAGTAAAAAACACTCTGGCGTTCATTCTCCTCCTTAAAGTATGATTTTCCACTATGGAAAACCTTGAAGAAAAACTCAAAACCTATTTTGGCTATAACGATTTTCGGTCTAACCAGAAGGAAATCATAACCGCCTGCTTGGAGAAAAGAGACGTCTTAGCCGTCTTGCCAACAGGCGCCGGCAAGTCAATCTGTTACCAATTGCCCGCAATGCTGAGCTCTGGCCTCACGGTTGTCGTATCTCCCTTAATTTCTTTGATGCAGGATCAGGTAGTAAGTCTTACGAAAAACGGCATTTCAGCCGCTTTTCTCAATAGCAGCCTGACATGGGAAGATCAGGAACACTTGATGAACCATCTCGGAGAATATAGGATGCTGTATGTAGCTCCTGAGCGCTTTGCCAACCAAGACTTCCTCCAGCGGTTACAAAAAGTGCAGGTCTCCCTTTTTGCAATTGATGAGGCCCATTGCATCTCCCAATGGGGCCACTCTTTTAGACCCGACTACCGTCAACTTTCTCTATTGAAGAAATCATTTCCTGGGACCCCTGTTATGGCGCTCACGGCTACTGCGACAAAAGAGGTCGAAACCGATATCGCTTCCCAGTTGAACATGAATGACCCTTACAAAGTACGCGCGAGTTTTGATCGCCCCAATTTAACTTTTCAGATCTATCCAAAGGAATCCGTTGAAAGCCAGGTGCTTCAATTCGTTATAAAGCATCCAAATAAGTCAGGCATTTTCTATGGAGCCACCCGTAAAGTAGTTGAGGAAATCCATGATTTCTTACAGAAAAAAGGGTTCAAAGTAGGGAAATACCATGCTGGATTACCAGATAGCGAAAGGGCTCGGGCGCAAAATGACTTTATTTACGGCAGTACTCCTCTGATGGTGGCGACCGTTGCCTTCGGGATGGGGATCCATAAACCGGACATCCGGTTTATTGTCCACCTAGATATGCCTCGCTCTATTGAACAGTACTACCAAGAGGTAGGGCGGGCAGGCAGAGATGGCCTTCCAGCCGTTTGTATGATGCTTTATTCCGCACAAGAACTCCGCATTTACGATCTTTTTCTTAAGCAAATTGAAGATGAAACCGTTCGCCGGATGACCAAAGAAAAGACAGGCAAGATCTATTCGCTCTGCCAGTCTTCTTCCTGTAGAAGAAAGGCCCTTCTTCGCTATTTCGGAGAAAACTACGAGCCCTCCAATTGCGAGGGGTGTGATCAATGTTTAGATGATACCGATCTCATTGACATAAGCCTTGCCTCGCAAAAGATCCTTTCCTGCGTCTATCGCTTAGAGGAGAAATATGGGATCAATTACCTCATCGAGGTTCTGCGAGGAGTGAAATCAAAGGTTATTTTAGATAGAGGTCATGATAGCCTTTCCACATTTAACTTAATGCCTGAATATTCTGAAACAGACCTTAGAGGGATTGTTTCTGCTGTCATTGAGAAAGGGTTTTTAGAGCGTACTGAGGGAGAGTATCCAGTTTTGAAGTGGACCCTTCTTTCTAAAGGGGCAGTTCGAGGTGAGACACCGGTGATGATGAGGAAAAAGATAGAAGCAAAGACGGGTCAGCGAAAAAAATCCTTCGATATGGATTACAACCACGACCTATTCGAGCAGCTTTCTGAGTTGCGAAAGCATTATGCCCATGAAACAAAAGTTCCTGCTTTTGTCATTTTTGGTGACCGGACCCTTATGGAAATGTCCCACTTTTATCCGAGAACAAGATCGGAGTTATTGTTGATCAACGGTGTAAGTTCTACCAAATTGGAAAAATATGGGAATCGCTTTCTCGATGTCATCATTCAATACTGCACAAAATGCAAAATTGCCCCGGTAATTAAAAAACCAGCAAGCACAACCTCCCGGTCCTCAGAAGAAACTCTCCGTCTTTTTCTCTTAGGTAACTCAACAGCCTCCATTGCAGAGGAAAGAAAGCTCACTACGAGGACAGTAGTGGATCATCTGGCAGAGCAAATTCTTCTCGGGAAGGAGTGTGATATCAGCTCGATTGTGCCGCTAGAAAGGCAGGAAGTCATCAATCGAGCTATTCTTAAGAATGGGGGCGGTGTTGAAAAACTTGCCCCCATCAAGCAACTGCTTCCTCCGGACTTTACCTATGAAGAACTCGGCCTTGTTGCTGCTTTCCATAGGAGAGGGGCGGTTTAAATGGGAATCTGTGCTTAAATTTCTTTTTGTTTATGAGCTCCGCACGTAAAATCGAAGTATGTAACCCTTTTAATTTTTTTAGTTTAACAGTTACGAATTCAACTGTATGACTATAAGCTATTTAGGGTTTTTTTTCGTTTATTATTATGTAAAGGAGCTTTCGCATGAGTTATTCCATCCCG
>JAPLSW010000014.1:3563-11373 GCA_026398435.1 Chlamydiota bacterium
CTGAATTAGAAACGAAGCCAATTTTGAAAAAATTAGCTAAAGCGCATCAGGCTCTTGCAGAATTGAAGGGAGTGAGCGGCATCATCCCGAACCAAAGTATTTTAATCAGTACTTTATCCCTCCAAGAAGCTAAAGACAGCTCAGCAATTGAAAATATCATCACAACCCACGACGAGTTGTATAAAAGTGACGTTTCTGCAAAGCAATTTGAAAATTTCGCAACCAAGGAAGTGTATAGTTATGCGGCTGCACTTCAGAATGGATACCAGAAAGTTAAGAAAACTGGGCTTCTCATCAACACCCATATCCTAGAGATTCAACAGGCTCTCATAGAGAATAGTGCTGGCTTTCGCAAGCTTCCTGGGACTGTGCTAAAAAATGACCAGACGGGCGAAATTGTGTATAGTCCCCCTCAACATGAAAGCCAAATCCGATTGTTAATGACCAACTTAGAACAATTCATTAATGATGACACTCTTAGTGATGCGGACCCCCTTATTAAAATGGCAGTGATCCATCACCAATTTGAGAGCATTCATCCCTTTTATGATGGCAATGGACGCACGGGCCGTATCATCAACATTCTTTATCTCGTAAAGCTTGGACTGCTAGACGCCCCTGTTCTCTATCTTTCTCGCTATATTAATCAAAATAAGAGTGAATACTATCGGTTGCTTCAAACGGTTCGTGACAAACAGGAATGGGAAGCCTGGGTTCTTTATATTCTTGAAGGAATCGAGCAAACTTCCCATCAAACTACACAATTGATACAGGGCATGAGAGATCTCATGCAAAATTATAAACACAAAATGAGGGAAGAGCTTCCTAAAATCTATAGTCAAGACCTGCTAAATAATCTTTTTCGACATCCTTATACTAAAATTGATTTTGTAATGAATGAGCTGCAAGTGACTCGCGCGACTGCGATAAAATATTTAGAAGAGTTAGTGCGAATCGGACTGCTTTCTAAGCATAAAAAATGGAAAGAAAATTATTACATAAATGACTCCCTCTTTGACCTTTTACTCAATGTAAGCTCAAAACCGAAGACTCAAAGGTAAAAAAAGGATATTAAATCGATCATGCATACGAAACTGCGATTTTCTATACATGATAAGCTTATCATGTACACAAAATCGGGTTTTTCTATACATGATAAGCCTCTCATGTATACGATTTCATGATTTTCTATATGTGATCTATGCATTATGCCAGATCCTTAAATAGGGGCATTTTTCTCGTTACCTTTAAACGCCTTATACAACAACCTGAAAATTAGAATGTTAGAAAAGTGCATGGCGAATCTCTTGCAGCAAATGTCGTTTTTTACGATTTGCTGCAAGATTTGAGAGAAATTTCCCAGCTAACCACAAAAGTTTTGGATCGTCACTACAAGCGATTCTCTTATTTTTCCCTTCTAAATTACCCTTGGGGATTGTATCCTTTGCGTACCTATAAGAGCTAATTGTAAAGGAAAATTATGACTTTATCTTTTCTAAGGCCTTTGAGCATACTATGTCTCTTAGCCACATTAGTTACCGGATGTTACCAGGCTCATTCTGATGACGACCTGAGAACAGTTCCTGTAACAAATAACCCCCAAATTACACCCAGTGGGTCAAGAAATAACCTTTCTGGTCTTGGGTACTAAAGAAAAATTTGTGTTATTTAAGAAGTTTGGATAACGTAGAAAGTAATTTATCATTCTAGCGGTAGGCAAAATTAATGACGAAAGCTGCAGCAACTAAGTACGATTTTTTTCCCAGTGACCCGGAAAAGGTTATCAGAGAGCTCGGTCGGGAAAAAATTCTCGAATTGCTTAAAGCAATGCTCCTTATACGTAACTTTGAGATCCGCGCAGAATCTGCCTACCAGCAAGGAAATATTGGGGGCTTCTTCCATTCTTATATGGGACAAGAGGCGATCCAAACCGCCGCTATCGCGGCGATGGGCGTAGAGCAGTGGTGGGTTACTACCTATAGATGCCACGCTTTAGCTCTGCTTCTGGGAGCTACCCCCAAAGAACTTATGGCAGAACTCTATGGTAGAGCTACCGGTAATGCAAAGGGTCGGGGTGGTTCCATGCACTTTTTTACCGATAAGCTTCTAGGTGGACATGGTATCGTCGGTGGACAGATCCCTATTGGAACTGGAGCGGCTTTCACGGCAAAATATGCTAAAGAAGTTCTCGGGGCTAAAGACAATAAGAAAGGGGATGTCTCTGTTTGCTTTATGGGAGAGGGGGCAGTGGCTCAAGGCTCATTCCATGAGTCACTCAATATCGCGGCCCTTTGGAATCTTCCTTGCATTTATGTGATAGAAAACAATAAATGGGGTATGGGTACAGGTGTTAATCGGGCAATAAGTGTAGAACCTATTGCAGAAAAAAAGGCTCCGAGCTTCGGTATGAAAGGATACACCTTTGATGGGATGGATTTTTTCAATTGCTACGCAGGATTTAAACACGTCTTTGAAGAGTGCAAAAAAAACAGTGAGCCGGTCCTTATCGAAGTAGTCACTGAGAGGTTCCGCGGTCACTCTATTTCCGATCCCGGCCTGTATAGAACAAAAGAAAGCCTTCAGTCGTGTATGCAAAGAGATCCTCTGCAAATCATGCTAAAAACTTTATCTTCTTATGGGCTCATCTCTGATGAGCAGTTCGAGAAAATAGATAAAGAGCAAAAAGAAATCGCTGTGGCTGCTATGAAATATGCCGAAGATAGCCCATGGCCCGATCCTATCACCCTAGAAGAAGACGTACTGGCCCCGTAACATAAGGAAAGATGTAACTATGCCTATGCAGATAGTTGAACTTAGAGAGGCTATACGCCAAGCGCTTGATGAAGAGATGCAAAGAGATCCTACCGTCTTTATCATGGGCGAGGAAGTAGCTGAATATAACGGCGCCTATAAAGTCACCAAGGGTATGCTCGATAAGTGGGGCCCCAAAAGAGTGATCGATACTCCTATTGCGGAACTGGGCTTTGTGGGCCTGGCTGTTGGCGCTGCAATGACGGGCCTTCGTCCGGTCGTTGAGCTCATGAGTTTTAACTTCTCTTTTGTGGCTATGGACCAAATCGTTTCTAAGGCGATCAAGATGTATTACATGTCCGGCAATCGCTTTAAGGTGCCTATCGTTTTTAGAGGGCCCAATGGAGCGGCGGCCCAGGTGTCCTCACAGCACTCCCACTGCGTGGAAGCGCTGTATGGCAATCTACCGGGTCTTATCATTCTAGCTCCAAGTAATCCGTATGACGCTAAGGGGCTTCTAAAATCAGCCATCCGCAACAATAATCCGGTACTCTATCTCGAAAGTGAGCTTACCTACGGCGATAAGATGGAGATCCCCACAGAAGAGTATCTCGTGCCAATTGGTAAAGCCAAGATTGTAACGGAAGGGACTCATGTGACCTTAGTATCGCATAGCAGAATGACTCTTCTTTGCAAGCAAGCCGTCGATGAGCTTGCAAAATCAGGGATTAAAGTAGAGCTGATCGACCTTAGAACGATTAAACCTTTAGACATTCCTACAATCGTTGAATCTGTAAAAAAGACTCACTTCTGCGTCGTTGTAGAAGAAGGGCATTCTTTTGCAGGGATCTGTGCGGAAGTAGCTTTTCAGGTCAGTGAGCATTGCTTTGACTATCTCGATGCACCCGTTAAAAGAGTAACACAAAGAGAAACGCCGATGCCCTATTCCAAGGTCCTCGAAAAAGAAACTATGCCGACGAAAGAAAAAATTATGCAAGCCATTAAGCAAGTCTTATCTTAAAGAAAGGGAAAAATACCTATGCCATTTACTCTGACCATGCCCAAGCTTTCTCCTACCATGGAAGAAGGAACCATCACAAAATGGCACAAAAAAGTCGGTGACCACGTAAAAGCCGGCGATGTACTTTTTGAAGTGGCAACAGATAAAGCAACTGTTGAGCACAATGCCCTTGATGACGGATTTCTTCGCAAGATTATCGTACAAGACGGTAGTGATGCCGTCGTCAACCAGGCGGTGGCGATCTTTACCGAAAAAGCGGATGAGAGCATCGAAGGCTACGTTCCTGAAGGGATAAAGAAAGCCGCTCCCGCGGCGGCTACTGCTGTGACTTCAGAAGGCTCTGAGGCTCCAAAGCCTCAAGAGACCAAGCCTGCTGCCGCCTTTCAGCAGCCGGCCTTTGTGCCAGAGCCAGCGCTTGCTAACTATGAGTTCCCAACTGTAGACAGTTCCTTTCTTAGAGCCTCACCCCTTGCTAAAAAAGTCGCGGAAGAAAAAGGGATCGATATTGCCACAGTAAAAGGATCGGGCCCTCATGGACGTATCATGAGCCGCGACCTTGTAAAAGGGCAGCCGGCAGCGGCTGTGCCCTTTGGTCAGCATGCAGCTCCTACAACTCCTCCTGGCACCTACGAAGAGATCCCCTTGACTCCCATGAGAAAAGTGGTAGGTCAAAGGCTCCAGCAGTCGAAGACCTTTATTCCCCATTTTTATGTCTCTCAAGATATCGATGCGGAAGGGATGATTTCAGTGAGGGAGCAGCTAAAAAATGTCGGGCATAAGATCACGTTTAATGACTTGGTCCTTCGAGCGGTAGCCCTGTCTCTTAGAGAGCATCCAGAGATGAACAGTGGATTTAACTCAGTAAATTCTTCCATCATCCGTTTTAAGACAATTGACATATCAGTGGCTGTAAGTATACCGGCCGGTCTTATTACACCGATTGTGCGTCATGCAGATTATAAAAATCTCGGTCAGATCTCAACTGAAGTAAAGCTCCTTGCCCAGAAAGCAAAAGACGGCAAGCTCTCTCGCGAAGAGTATACTGGGGGCTCTTTCACCATATCTAACTTAGGTATGTTTGGAGTGTCGGGCTTTATCGGTGTAATCAACCCTCCTCAAGCGGGGATCCTATGTGTGGCCGGTATTGAAGATAAGCCTGTAGTTAAAAATGGACAGGTAGTACCTGGCAAAGTGATGAATGTCACCCTCTCTGCAGACCATAGGGTAGTTGATGGATCCGATGGAGCGAAATTCATTAAGACCCTCCAAAAGTATTTAGAAAATCCCGCCGCGCTTATCCTTTAATTTTTGTTGTTTCGCATAGCCTGAGTCCTTAGAAATTCAGGCTATCGATCCATTCTCATCAAGAAATTTCGAATATTTTTACACGTTAGCTGCTGAAATTTATCGGTTTTTTTGCAATTTAAAAAAATGTGTTTGTAAAAAAAAACTACTCATGTCAAAAAGAAAGAAAAAGATAGGTATACTATGATTTCTTCTCTTAAGGTAGCTCTTTGCTCTACAGTTTGTTTAAGTTTACTTCTTCCAAGTTCTGGATTTGCTAATTGGATTATCAATCTCAATGATGATAACCATGTTTCCATTGGAGGTACAGGTGCTGTCACAGGTACTGGCTCTGCCATAACCGGTTCTGGAGACCTTCGCTTCGTACTTAACCAAATCATCAATGACCAGGCGCAGTTTTCTACCCCAGTTACCCAAACGATTACCTTTGATCCAAGCGTTACGAGCGTTACCCTGACTAATTTACCCCCTCCGATAAATCTATTTAGAGATGATACCATTACGATTACAGGATCTCAGACTATCATCGATGGTGGTGGGTACAGACCATTTTATCTAACACAGGGTACTGTGAACTTAGTCAGTTTAGCTATTACCAATAGTAGTGGTATCGGAGGGTCAGGAACCTCCGGTGGTGGTGGTGGTATGGGTGCTGGAGGGGCTATCTTCATAGATTATGCAAATGTTACTCTAACCGATGTGAGTTTTACCAATTGTGGAGCAACATCCGGTCAAGGTGGCGTAACAGGTAGCGGATATGGAGGAGGAGGAGGTCTTGGTGGAGCAGGGGGGGGAGCATCGAGTCCTACTAGTATAGGTTTCGCGGGAGGTGGAGGGTATTCCGGGGCTGGAGGAAACTCTACTAACCCTGACCCTAGTACTGGTCGTGACGATTGTGGAGGTCCTGGTGGTGGTGGTATAGGGGATGGTGGGGATGGAACACGTATACCCAATCCATCTGGCACCTATGGAACTGGTGGTGGTGGTGGAGCTATAATCGGTGCTATCGGGGGTTCTAACGGATCTATAGGTGTATCTGTTGGGAGTTATGTATTTGGTGGAGGAGGAGGAGGAGGGTTTTTTATTAATGGCACTGGCGGTGGTACCAATCCGAATACAAGTCCAGCTTCAGGAAATGGTGGAGGGGGAGGTTATAATCCCACGCCAGCTGACAGTAGTCAGGGTGGCTCAGGAGGGGGAGGCGGAGGCGGAGGAGGAACTCTTGTCGCAGGAAATGGAGGTGTAGGGGGAGGGGGAGGAGGAGGTGTTGCTGGATTTGGTGGTGGTGGTGGTGGTTATTTAGGAGGAGGAGGAGCGGGGGGGATTGCTACCGGGAGTTTCACAGGTTCTTCAAGCGGAGGTTTTGGAGGAGGAGGTGGTAGCGCCTATGATGCTAATTTTGGTGGTATTGGAGGATTTGGAGGAGGAGGTGGGGCACACTATGGTACACCCGGAAAAGGCGGATTTGGTGGTGGTGGTGGTGGTGGTGGTGCGTCATTAAGTGGATCTGGTGGAGTTGGAGCCACTGAGGGGAGTCTTGATTCAGGAGGCTATGGGGCTGCACTTGGAGGGGCTATTTTTATAAATGGTACCGGCATCATTACCTTTGGCTCAAATGTTTCTACAGATTCTTCTAATACATTAAAAAATTTGGGATCTGCAGCAGCTGCGGGATCAGATCTTTTTGCAGTATCGGGAGCTACGCTTATCTTTGCCCCAATTCAAGATACTAAAGTAACGTTTGCAGGATCGATTGCTGATGATAGTCCCTTTTCTCTTCCTGGAGGATCTTACACAGCGGGCACGGGAGCTGGCTCCTCTATTATTATGCAAGGTACTGGAACCGTTGTATTGTCAGGGTCCAATACCTACAGCGGTACAACGACGATTAGTAGCGGGACGATTAGTATTTCTTCCGATAATAACTTAGGAAATCCCGCAGCGCTTCTTTCGATGGGCGGGGGAAGCCTTCAGACCACGGCTTCTTTTTCTTCGGCACGTGACATAACTCTTAGCGGAAGCGGGGGGACATTTGTTCCTACTGGCAGTCTCACTCTTACAGGAACTATTTCCGGCGTGGGTCCTCTTGCTCTATCGGGTAGTGGTACACTTGTACTCACTGCTTCAAATACTTATACGGGGACAACGACGATTAGTGCTGGAGTTCTTCAACTCTCTGGAACGGGATCGATTAACACCTCACCACTCACTTTAGCAGGCACAGGGACGTTTGATATTTCTCCATTAACAAACGGGGGGGCCATAATCACAGATCTTTCTGGTGTTAGCGCCGGATCGATGGTTATCCTTGGTACCAATACTCTGACTATTGATACAACGAGCACCACATCTTATGCAGGTCTTATCACCGGTAGTAGTGGTGGTGGTGGAATTACCAAACAAGGATCTGGAACGCTTACTCTTGCAGGAACTATTTCCGGCTCCGGCTCTCTTACTCAAACAGATAGTGGTACACTTGTACTGACTGCTTCAAATGGCTATACGGGTGCGACGACGGTTAGCGGTGGAGTTCTTCAGCTCTCTGGAGCGGGGGCCATTAGCAACACACCACTGACTGTTACAAGCACAGGGACCTTTGATATTTCCCCATTATCAAATGGGGGGACTACGATCACAGCTCTTTCAGGAGCCAGCACCTCATCGATCCTTCTTGGAACCAATACGCTGACTCTTGATACAAGCAATACCGGAACTTATGCGGGAATTATCACC
>JAPLSW010000036.1 GCA_026398435.1 Chlamydiota bacterium
TTAAGCCAAAAATCCCTAAAAGTAGGCCGATACAAAACCAGAGTAGCGGGTTTCTTTGTTGTTTTTTAGCGTAGTAGGCACATACAAAGCCCAAAATGATCCACATAGTAACAGTTAAAAAAGTTTGCATACAGGTCTTTCCTAGGTAGGGGAATCTCTGGAATGAAGATACCACGTTTAGTTAACGCTTGGAACAAATGTTTTTTTCTATATGATATTTTAACAATAGCCAAGAAAAAACACGAGGAGGATATCTTGAATAGCCCACTAAAAAATATCGATACAAAAGAGATCGAACTTCCTGAAACTATTTTTATACGTGATATTGAAGGGAAAGTCTTTCAATCGATCGTTGTACAGACTCTAGCGACAATTGAAGGAGTGGCCCTATTAGAGGGTAACTTTATAGACAGCCTGCTTGGACGAGATGCAGTAGAGGGAGTAAAGGGGATTCAGGTTGATCAAGATCTTAAAACCCACTCTGTAAGTCTGAAAATTGAGATCAACGTAGCTTATGGCATCTGTATCCCGGAAAAAGCGGAAGAAGTGCAAATGAAAATTGCAGAAAAAATCAGCCGATTTACAGGTCTACATGTTGCTGCTGTCCATGTGATATTTAAAAATCTGATCTCTTTAAAAAACAGCTCTTCTTTAGAGGAAAAGGTTCATAGCAGACCTCATTTACCCTCTTTTGCAGAAGAAACTTTAAGTGAGTTTAGTGAAGAGTTTTAATTTAAGGGGTCAAAATGAGAACTTCTAGTGTGCTACTTTCCGCTTTTCATTTTATCTTGTCGACTTTCCTTGTGATGGTAGGCATTTTATTTTTAGGGCTTGGTAAGATTTCTCACGTAAAACATGCTCTTTGGAGGTTTTTAGATGCCAATCCAGATATTTTTTCTATCGTTGGGATTAGTCTAATTGCTTTAGGCGCCGTTTTATTTATGGTTATGTTTACTGTATATAAGAAGGTGTTTTATCAAGTGAAGATGAACTCAAGTGAGATCCAAATCGATCCAGAGATCATCGAGTCCTATGTAAAGCATTGCATGAAAGAGGTCCTTCCCGGGATCGCTCCAAATTGCGAGGTGATTATAGGAAAAAATCAAAAGATTGAGATTTTTACAAGGCTTGGTTTGAAAAGTGTCGAAGAGCACGAAAAGACGCTTGCTCTACTAGAAAAGAGAATAAGTGATCTTCTTAAAGAAAAGATGGGATATAGAGACGAATTTCTTTTGACAGTGACTGTAGAATAGGGAGGCAAAGCCTCCCTTATTTTTAGAAGTCAAATCGTACTTTAGCAGTAAATCCTTGGATGTTCATGTCACCTTGTCTGGGTGATGTAAAGAAGTCAAATTGGTTCTGACTGAACCATATTTGCTGCTCCCATCCGGCTTGCATAGAGAAGTGGAAGCGATCGTCATAAAACCACTCTTCTTTTCGGATACCAGCACCGAGTTCTATGACAGGCTTAATGGTGTGAAATCCATCTTTTGTTTCATAATGAGTAAGGCCAGTGTCGTCTTTATCTGTTCTTTTCACTTTGAAAGCGCCCCAAAGTGTCGATAGACCAAGGTCTGCAAACATGCTCCATGTTCCCGGTAGATGCCAGGTGGTATTTATTCCGGTAAGTAGCCCAATAGCCCAATAGGTGTTTTTGTTATTGCTTGCGATATTTGGGTCAGTTGCAAAATCATAATGGACGTTATAGATCTGTTTTTGCCAAGTTCCTTTAGAGCCAAAAAAGGGACGTAGAGAGAGGAACTTGCTGATATAAAAATTCCTTCCAAGCTCGATATCGATTACATTAAATCGCAGATCCCAAATCCCTTTGGCAGAGTTAAGTTGTGAGAAGCTGTCTGCTCCCCCCATAGGGATTAAGTTGGTGAGAGGTTGAGATCCATCACTCGATGCTGATTTGGTATTACTATTGGTGTTAAACCATGTGTAGTCCATATATAGATCCCACTTATCATGGCCGAAGTCAAATCCAATTCCTCCTCTAAAGCCTGATTGAAATCGATATCCTGGTGCGAATTTTTTCCCTCTTTCTGTAGGTAAAGCGGTAGTGGTGCTAGCTCCTGAGGCTGCGAAGTCAAGGTCGTCTTCTCTTGCTGTCCAATAGAGGTAATCGCCTGTTAAGTACACTCCGTATCCATCGATTACACGCGGTCCCGCGCTCGGAGTGATGTCGCCAAATAATGAGGGATGGGAAGTTAATTTCCCTTCGGGGATTTGGATTGTCTGGGAATCTGCGTGAAGAGCTGTACTAGCGCAGAGCAGTGATGCTGCAAAAAGTGATGATCGTGTTTGCATGTCGGTTCCTTTGGTTGAAACAGACGCACTATACAAAAAGGGGGAATAAAAAATCTTTAATTATATGTTTTAAAGCACTTTTACGAAGGGAACTTTCCATGCATGCGTATTGCTTGGATGTCTTTGCCACTGATGCCGGAGATTGCGGAGAGCTCTTCATCTGTTGCTTGCAAGATCCTTTTTACACTGCCAAAATGGGAGAGGAGTTTTTTTCCTTTCACCGGGCCTATCCCGGGGATCTCTTCGAGAGCGCTTTTTAGGGTCCGTTTGGATCTTGTTTTACGGTGGAACTGGATGGCTTTTTCATGGGCCAGATCTCGAATTTTTTGCAAAAAGAACAGCAGTGGTGATCTGGCGGGCAGGTGGATAGGCTCTGCAGTATGGGGAAGGAAGACCCTTTCTAAGGTCATCCCTTTATCATGTCTTGCCTCTTCTTTGGCAAGAGCTATGAGATCGACACTTGCGATATCAAGTTCTTTGAATACTTCGAGGGCAACATTGAGCTGCCCTTTGCCCCCATCGACGATAATGAGATCTGGTAGGTCGTCTTCTTTTTTAGCTCGTGCGAGCCTGCGAGAAAGGGCTTGGCGCATAGCGCCGTAGTCATCGCTTCTTGTGATCCCTTTGATATGGAAATAACGGGTTCTTTTCTTGTCATGGTCCCCTTCATAGAAGGCGACAAGGGACGCGACAAGGTCGCTTCCCTGAATGTTCGAGGTATCAAAGCATTCGATCCTTCTAGGATAGCGGGTAAGCTTTAGCTGGTCTTGTAGGTCGAGAAGCATTTTTTCTTTTAGCTCTTGATGATCTTTTTCTCGGATGTAGCAGGCTTTTGCATTCTGCTCTGCCATTTTAACAAGTGAGAGCTTTTCTCCTCTTGTGGGATGATTAATTACTACCTTATTTTTTTTATCATCACTTAAAATTTCTTCCAGGATTTTTTCTTCTTTGAGTTTTAGAGGTAGCAGAATCTCTTCTGGTAAGATGGCCGCGTCTTTGTAATTTTGCAGAAGGAAGGAGGAAAGTAGCTCCTCATCTTCCTGGGCAAGCCCTGAGAAGGAGTAGTGCTCAGAGCCGGTAAGCTTGCCTTCTCTAAAGAGGAGCTGCATGAGTATTACCTCTTCCGCCTCTCGATGCAGGCCAAACACATCGGTATTTTTACCATGAGCTTTAAACACCAGTTGATTGTCCTCTATGACATGCTCAATTTGCAGTATCGTTTTATGTAGGGATGCAGCTTTTTCAAATTCGAGTAGGTTTGAGGCTTTTTCCATTTCTTGGTAGAGCCCTTTTAAAATTTCCTTGTCTTGTCCTTTTAAGAATTTTATCGTGCTTTGTACATACGTTTCATATTCTGCTGGAGAGCAGAAGCCAACACAGGGAGCTACACATCGCTTAATGGAATACAGAAGGCAGGGCCTTGTTCTTCTTTTAAGCTCGTCATCAGAGCACTGTCTTAAAGGAAATAATTTTAGGAGTAGATCATACGTTTGTCTTGCTGCAAAGGCGCTTGTATAGGGACCAAAGTAGAGTCCATTTTCTTTAGGTTTTCCCTTGTAACGGATGAGTTTTAGCATCGGCCACTTATGTCTATGGTTGATCATCAAACTGACATACGTTTTATCATCTTTTAAAATAGCGTTGTATTTAGGTTTGTGTTTTTTGATGAGGGTGTTTTCTAAAAGAAGAGCTTCTTTCTCTGAGCGGACAACAATGGTTTCAATAGTTTCGATATCAGCTATTAGGAAGGGGATCATAGCTCTTGAATCTCTACTTACTCCAAAGTATTGCTTTACCCGTTGTTTTAGTACTTTGGCTTTGCCTATATAGATAACGATGCCAGAGGCATTTTTCATTAAATAGACACCGGGATCTGAGGGGAAGAGATCGAGCTCTTTGGGATCAAAAGGCATTATGACCGTATAGGTTTCTTTGGTAAGTTATCCTATAGCACAGGCAAGGATTTAAGGATGAGGGGGAAGTTGAACTACTTTAGGTCGAGAGGGTTTGTCTTCATGAGGGGAGTCGAAATTTTCTTCAAAATCATCAGATATAGCGATGTTTTCCACGATTTTACTGTCTGAAGAGGGCTCCTTCTTTTGACAGCTAAAAAGGAGGGTAAGGGGAAGAATAAGTAGAATTTTTTGCATATATTCTCGCCTAGTTTGCAGTATAGAATCTTACTTAAGAAGAAAGACTTGAGATCTTATCTTTAGCAGCAGAATAAAGCAAAGGTGAAATTTATCTGGAATGGATAGTTTAAAATGAGCTCTTGCGCAGATTCCAAAATGCATATGTTTAATAGATTGCAGATCGTCGGAAAGGATTCTAAAGAAATGAAGTCGCCAAATTGCTGAATATAAGCCTTATTGCTCGCATATTTTATTAAATAATATTTTTTATTATTACTATTGCGATGCATTGAGATGAAAATTATTTCATTCTTTACTTACATATGTTATAATAATTAAAAACAATAAATTACTTTAAGAGGTATTATGAATAGTTTAAATTCAGCATATGGATTTTCACCTGGGTTCTTCGAGGAAATGGAGGCTCTAGTAAATGAAAGTCAAAATGGGGCTGTCGGCTCTATGGCTGTCCCCGAGCGTCGAGGCTCAATGGGTCGTTTCGTCCTCTCTCCTCTAGAGAAATCTAGGCCTATGTCTCCTATAGTAAGAGCTACATCAACGGTAGCCTTAAGTGCCATGCCGCTAGACCCTTCATCGGTTCGTAGTTCTGCTGGATCAGCTTTTCCTTTAGAATCCACTGAGCGTCCCGCTCTTCTAGTTGGAAGAGGTATAGATCCGGATGGGCAAGTATTTCGGCCACTTCCAGGTTATCGAGATTGGATTGAGCATTCTGCTTTGAATACGCCAGTTGTCGAGGTTATGAAAACAGAGATCGAGACAGTAAAAAAATTGGTGCTATCTAGAGGTGTTTCTTTGCATGAAATTTCAGCTGCTGTACAAGGTGGTACGTGTTTACAAGAACTTGCGGCTGAAAGGGCAAAACGTGTAACTTTTGCTCCACAAATAGAAGAAGTAATTCCTGATGTAAAGAATGGCTGTTGCGTAGTTCAGTAGGTTTATCCAAGAAAATATTTTGTAGACAGATACCCTGATTTTAATGATTATGTAGGTTGATTGATCGGCATATTATGGGTTTTTTTATGATTTCATTTCAGCCTCTACAGCAAGAAGACTTTTCCTTAATGCATATGTGGTTTAATCGCCCCCATGTGCAGCAGTTCTATTCCCTTAGAAGCTGGCAAGAAATGGAAGTTTTAGAAAAGCTAAAACCTTCCCTATCCTTAGTAAAGCTTGTGGAATTGATCTTTTTATCGGAGAAGAAAAATGGATTCATAAGGGGCTCGGTAGGGAGATTGTCAATACCTTCTTAGAAACTAAGGTGTGGCCCCATTTTTCTTATTGTGTAGTAGACCCAGATATTCATAATACCATCTCGATCCGCATGTTCCAGAAGTGTGGATTTTCATTGCATAAGACCGTTCAGGCCGTAAATAAGCTCGGAAAACCTTCCGATCTCTGTCTTATGGTAAAAGAGATCCAAGTGCTCTCAGCAGTGTAGCTCCGATCTCCAGTGTATAATTTTTTGCAGAGCTTCCAAGGGAGTTAAGGTATTGGGGTCTAACTCCTTGATATCGGAAAGAATCGGGCTTTCTTTTATGGGAAGGGAAGTGGTTTCAATACTTGTAAATAGGCTGAGTTGGTTGATATTTCTATCTTTCTTTGTGCCTGCTGGCTTGCCTGATTTTTCTTCAAGAGTTTTAAGCATTTCTTTAGCTTTTCTAATGACAGGTGAGGGCAGCCCTGCAAGTCTTCCTACATGGATCCCGTAGCTTTTATCTGTTCCCCCTCTAACGATCTTACGAAGGAATACGATCCCTTGATCAGATTCGTGTACAGCAATGTGGTAGTTGAGAGCTCCCGGAATTTTATCTTCTAGTTCAATCATCTCACAATAGTGTGTCGCAAATAACGTCTTTGGCATCTTTCCAGGTGTTGTAAGGAGAAATTCTGCAACAGCCCATGCGATAGAGATTCCGTCATAGGTGCTAGTACCTCTGCCTATCTCATCGAGAATAACGAGCGATTTAGATGTGGTGTTATGAAGGATGTGGGCAGTTTCCGTCATTTCGACCATAAAGGTCGATTGTCCTTTGGCTAAGTTGTCACTAGCTCCAATTCTTGAAAATACTTTATCGATGACTCCCATATGGGCGCTTTTTGCAGGAACAAAGCTGCCCATCTGCGCAAGTATAGCTAGAAGCGCTACTTGCCGGATGAAGGTAGACTTGCCCGACATATTGGGCCCTGTAATCACGTAGAGTTTATGGTATTTATCATCGAGGTGGACGTCATTGGCAATAAAGGATTCTCCTTTAAGGCTCGCTTCTATAACGGGATGTCTTCCCGCTTCTATATGGAACTCGGAGCTTTCATCGACAACAGGTCTTGTTAGCCCATGTTTTTTAGCGACAATAGCAAGAGAAAGAAGGCAGTCTATGTAAGCCACCCCTCCCGCTATATTTCGGATGCTTTCGCTACAGGCGCTTACTTGTTTGCGTAGTTCTACGAAAAGCTCGGTTTCTAGGTTGGAGATACGCTCTTCCGCAGTTAGCATTTTATGCTCATATTCTTTGAGCTCAGGGGTAATAAATCGCTCTGCGTTGATAAGTGTTTGTCTCCTTTCAAATTCAAGAGGCATTTTATCTGCCTGGCCTCGGCTAACTTCGATGTAATAGCCAAACGCCTTGGTATATCCTACTTTTAAGGTTTTGATACCGGTGGTATTTCTTAAATTCGTCTGGTAATTTGCCATCCAGGTATGGCTAGAGGTTTGTATCTCTTTAAGCTCGTCGAGCTCTTTATGGTACCCTCTGCGAAAAATGTTCCCATCGCTTAATCGGAAAGGAGGCTCTTCAACAAGCGCGCTCTGTATTTTTTCAGAAATTGAGCTGACATCAACGAGTTTATCAAGTTGCTCTTTGAGTAGTGAAGGGGTCTCAGCATTTGCTAAAAGGCTTGATGCTTTGGGGATTTGGGCAAGGGAAAGGCCAAGGCCTAAAATATCTCTTGGAGAGGCAAATCCTGTATTTATTCTCATAATGAGCCTTTCGAGATCTCTTATCTCTGTAAGCTCAATTTTTAAAGAGTCTGTATGCTGAAAATGGAGTAAGAATTCAATGGCATCTTGTCTTTTGCTGATCTCCTGTATATCCATAAGGGGATGGAGTAAAAAGTAGGAAAGCAGTCTTCCTCCCATAGCTGTAGAGGTGTGATCTAAAAAAGAAAGTAGGGTATAGGCCTTTTGCTTTTCGTGTAGCGACTCAACAAGCTCTAGGTGTTTTTGTGTAGCACTATCGAGCGACATATATTTGGAAAGGGATTCTTTCTGCACACTTACAATATGGTCGATACAGAGGTTAAGCTCATTTTGTAGGTAGCTAAGAAGAGCGCCGGCGGCGCTTGTAGAGCAGCTTAATTGTTTTAGGCCAAAGCCATCCAAATTATGCAAACGGAAATGCCGTAGGAGAAAATTGACACTTGCCTGCGCATCGAATTGCCAGTCTTCTCGGATAAGAAGGCCCATGCCCAATTCATTTTTAAGAGCTTCTAAAGAAGCAGCTTGATGAGAGGCGCACTTTTCAGAGACGATCAGTTCTTTAGGGCGTAGCCTAGAAACTTCATCAAGCATGGAAGCACTATTATCAAATTCATAAACTTTAAAGTCAGCGGTTGTTAGATCGAGAACGGCAAGGCCAAGGATTCTATTGGTTTGATGAAGGCTTGCGATAAAGTTGTTAGACTTCTCAGAAAGCAGGCTTGAATTGATAACGCTTCCTGGACTTACGATCCGTACAATATCTCGCTTTACGATTCCTTTGACAAGTTTGGGGTCTTCGAGTTGCTCGGCTATGGCTACTCGGTATCCCTTAGCAACAAGTCTATCGATATACATATCAGCTGTATGAGCCGGAACCCCTGCCATGGGGATTTCTTGTCTTTTTGTTAAGGTGAGGTCGAGTTCTTTTGAGAGGGTGATTGCATCATCATAGAAGGCTTCGTAAAAATCTCCCAGACGAAAAAATAAAAGAGCCTCAGGTGCTTTACTTTTACAGTCATGCCATTGCACCATCATAGGAGATATCTTTGTTTCGCCAGCGCTTGTCATAAAAAAATCCTTACATCTTGGTTAAAGGTAGATTATGGCAAGGCTAGAGATGGTAATGCAAGGAAAAATTCAGTGTTTGAAAAACCTATCCCACCAAAGATTTTTTTCTGGGGTGTCAGAGAAGGGGGGATAGTCTTCATCACTCGGAACTCCATCAAGAGATTTTGCTTTTTTCAAGCTCTCGTGATGGCCGGCGAGCGCGTCCGTGAAAGATTTGTGCACAGCAGGATTTGTTTCAAATCCAGAATGGATAGGGCTAGGAACTCTTAGTTCTTCATCAGCATCAGATAGGACTTTATTTACTTGGTTACGGCAGCTCTGGCACCAGCTGATCATAAGTTTTAAGTCTTCATCGAGTTTGTCCAATTGGAAGATGAGTTCTTTTACTTTTTCTTCAGGCTCACGGGATTGCAGTCTCGATGGTGGGCTTGAAGCTTGTTGCACTTGTAATTTGATATGAAAGACCTTAATTAAAAGGGGAATCATGATATTTTTGACTTGCTCTCTAAGCATAGCAAGTCCCGGATCAGAAAGGGGGCTTACGGAGCAGTTTCTGGTATCAGATATTGCGTCTATTGGATCGGGTGTTTGGGTGTCCGGTTCTATCATGATTTTGTGCTCTTTTTAGTGAGGGCTTACTCTACTTAAGTAAATCCTTTTTTTAAAGAGTTATATGGCTTTGTGGTTGTTTTTAACTTAAGAAAAATGATTTGTATATAGTGTAAGGTTCTTACGCCTTGGTCTATTTTTCATTTTTCGAAAAACCATTGACCGCGCGCTTTACGTAAAGGTATAAAGGGGGGATCATCATTTAGGTCAAAAAAACATGCCGCTGTATTCCAAGGAAAGCTTAGATCTTTTAAGAGGAAGAGTCGATTTACTAGAAGTTGTCTCTGCTCATATCCCTATGCAGAAATCTGGCACAAGCTATAAGGCTTGCTGCCCTTTCCATGAAGAAAAGAGCCCCTCATTCATGATGCAAAGAGGAGATAAGCACTATCACTGCTTCGGATGTGGAGCTCATGGGGATGCCATTGCCTTTTTGATGGGCTATGTGAAGATGAGCTTCGTAGATGCCCTGGAATATCTAGCAGAGAGATTTCAGGTAAGGCTGGAAAGACTCGAGCAAGAGCAGGAAGACAAAGGCCCAAGTAAGACTCAATTAAAAAGCGCCCTTGATAAAGCCTCTAGATATTATCATTTTTTTCTTCTCCATACTGAGGAAGGACAGGTGGCTCTCCGTTATCTTTATGAAAGGGGGATTGATCTTTCCTTCATTCAAAGATTCCAAGTGGGCTACGCCCTAAAACAAGACGGCTCCCTTACGCAGCTCCTCAGATCAGAGGGGGTACCTGAAGAAGTTCTTTTAGAAACGGGTTTGCTTTCTATTACTTCCACCGGAAGAAAAAGGGATTTTTTTCAAGAGAGGATCACTTTTCCTATACGTGATCCCATGGGGGCTGTCATTGGATTTTCTGCCAGAAAATTTAAAGAAGAGACCTTTGGGGGAAAATATATAAATACCCAAGAGACCCCATTATTTAAAAAGTCCCAGGTCCTTTTTGGGCTTAGCTACTGTCGGCAAACTATCGCTAAGGAGCGCAAGGCGCTCATCGTCGAAGGGCAGATCGATGCCCTGCGTCTCATTCATACGGGATTCACTTTTACTGTTGCCGGGCAAGGGACCGCCTTTGGGGAAGGGCATGTAAGGGAACTTGTTTCCCTTGGAGTAAATCACGTATATCTAGCGCTTGATGCCGACAAAGCCGGCATGGAAGCCGCTGTTAAAATCGGAGATCTCTTTCAACATAAGGGGATTGACGTGTCAGTGCTAGAGCTCATTGAGGGAAGCGATCCAGACTCCTTTATAAAAGAGAGAGGGCCTGAAGGATTTTCGAAGCTCATGACCGATGCTAAGCAATATTTGCATTTTGTTTACGGGTATCTCCTCGGAAAAGGCCCGGTATCTCCTTCTAAAAAAAGTGAGATCGTGGAGCTCATTGTCGAGCGTATCAAGAAATGGGATCATCCGGTTCTTGTTCATGAAAGCTTAAAAAAACTAGCTATAATTGCGGGCGTCCCAGAAGCGACCATTGGCATGGGGGCGCATGTAGCCGGCGGCTTTATTAGAAGGGGAGAGTCTGTCACAAAATTCTCTATCGATCCGAATAAGATTTTAGAGACAGATCTTATCCGGTGGATTCTTCTTTCTGATGCCCCCAAAAAATGGATCGAGCTTTCTAAAAAAAATATCACTGCAGAGCAGATGAAAACACCCGCCTGCAAGAGTTTGTATGCAGCGCTTATTTTAGCCCACGACCAAAATTCCCCGATCGATCTTCTATCTCTCGGATCTGAAGCGAGCTCTACAGAGGAGCAGCAGATCTTAGCAGATCTAATGCAAAGAAAAATTAACATCGAAAAAGCAGAAGAAGGGATCAAAGAGTCGATCCGCAAGATACAGCTAAGGCATTGGATGGAAGAGAGAGAAGCGATAAAGATCCAAATTCAACAGAGCAATAGCTCAGAAGAAGAGGTTCTACTTCTTGCAAAAAAATTCGATGAGCTCAGGAGAAATCCTCCTGTAGTTGTTGAGTTATGAAATATGAGGCCTTAGTTTTTTTTGATAGCCACTGCCCTTTATGTACAAGGGCCGTCTATTTAGTCTTATCTCACGATCGTACAAGGATCCTTCATTTTGCCCCATTAGAGGGCAGTACCTCAGATCGCTATCTGAAAGGGCCTTTAGCCTCTTTAAAAAACAGCAACACCCTTGTACTTTTAGAAAAAAAGAAGGTGAAGCTTAGGGCTTCTGCTATTCTAAGGATGCTCTGGCTTATCGGTGGAATCTATAGGATTGCCATCCTTTTGTATCCGCTGCTGTTTTTGCTAAATCTTTTCTATAGAGTTATTGCAAAAAACCGTAGGGTCTTTTTTTCTAAGAAAAAACTTAAAAATCTCTCTAAATTTAAAGGGCAGCTCTTGCCTTAAGCAAGCTATTCTTTACAAAAGTGAAGGAAATATAACTTTAAAAAGAAATATAACTTTAAAAATAGTTTCTGGAATTAAATCCCTTAATCTAAAATCATCGTCTTCCTTTCAAGAAATATAATACTTTTAGGTAACCTTATGTCTATACAACCTTCAGGTGCAGCAGCATCATATCCTCTAGCTCTACCAGTAAAAAAGCCGCGAGTGAGCGAGATCCACACAATGGACTCATTGCCAAAAGAAGTTTTTGGGAAAATTTTACACTGTTTAGACCTGCGAGATCTACAAGCTATGGCTTCGCTAAGCACGATATTGAAGACTAGAGTCATAACGGAAGTAAGTGATAGCGAGCCGCCGGCTCTAATTAATTTTATCAAACGTCTTATTCAAGGTTTATATGTAGCAAGATTTTCTAGAGAAAGGGGTGATCTAACCGGGCTTGTTGGAGAGATAAGCCGTAACCCCTTTGGAGGTTTGAGATTGCTAAAAGAGGGTGGTATTCTTCCTGTAAAAAATCAAATAATTGGGGTCATAAAAAGATTGGATGATGAAACACTAGCTACTCTAGAATCACAAGTGAAACCTCCTAAGTTCATGGGAAATGTTTTTACTCTAGCTCACCATCAATCAGTCATAGAGGAAGCTCAAAGGATTCAAGATAAAAAAAATAGAGAGCAGAAGCTTTTAAAGATTTCTAAAGATTTACTGGCGATATCTAGAAAATTAATAGGATCTAGAAAGTTTGACGAAGCAATCGATATAGCTAAATTGATTCCTGATACTGGAAAGAAACAGGCTGCTTATAGGGATGTTTCTATAGCTCTTGCGGAGGCTGGGAACTTTGATGGAGCTATCGATATTGCTCGGTTAATTGTTTCAGACGGATCTTATGCTAGCGAATATATAGTCTGTGAGCCTTTTAAGCGCATTTTTTATTTTTTGTTGGTAGCTGAAAACTTTGGTAAAGCAAGTCATGTGGCAATGATGATACCAGATAGTCAGCTAAGATCAGAGTCCTGTATCGATCTATCTAGAGCGTTGAAGAAGGTTAAAGATTTTGATAACGCTCTTGATGTAGCCGGTTCGATTACTCCACGGTGGATGAGAAATGATATGATTAAAGAAATAGCGATGGCATTAGCTGTTGATGGAAGTGTTGATAGAGCTGTCTTTGTTATTAAATCATATCTTGGCGTGGATGAAGATATGTGGGTTGTTTTTCATGGTTTGTGTAAGACGTTAGCAGATATTAAAAATTTTGATAAGGCCACTGAGATTGCCATATCACATCTTGACGGAGAGCATAGATCGTATGCCCTTAAGTATATTTCTAGACGTTTAGCTGATGGTGAAGCCGTGCATTCGCAGTGCACGGTTAGTGCCTAAACCGTGCGTTGCCAGCGCACGGTTTTCTTAATAAGAATACGAAAGGTTGAAATTTAGGTTATTTGCAAAAAAAAATGACAGATCGGTCACTTTTATCGGCTTAAAAATGACAAATTTGTCACTTTTTGCCCGCAATAATTAACAATTCTGTCACTTTTTGCTAGAATGGGGGTTGAATGGGGTATTGTATGAAACGAACTATGATGGGTGAGCTTTTAAAATGGAAAGGGGGAATAGATCGCAAGCCGCTTATCCTTAAGGGGGTAAGGCAGGTTGGAAAAACGCACCTATTAAAAGAATTCGGCAGGCTTCATTTTCCTGAAGTTCATTATTTCAACTTTGAACGGCAGCCCGGGTTAGCTAAGATATTTGAAGCCGATCTCGTTCCAAAACGTATTATTGAGGAACTTAGCTTTACGCTAGGTAGATCCATCAACATCTCAAAAGATCTTATTATTTTTGATGAAATACAAGAGTTTCCTAAGGCTTTAACAAGTCTCAAGTATTTTGCTGAGGAATGTCCTGAGCTTTATCTTTGTGTCGCGGAATCTCTTTTGGGACTCCACTTAAATTCAGGTTCATTTCCCGTTGGTAAGGTCACATTTCAGACTCTTAGGCCCATGTCTTTTGAAGAATTTTTGATAGCTAATGAAGATAATAGATCGCTTGAAATTCTTCGAAAAAATCCCATAACAGACCAAATTCCTCAGATTGTGCATGAACATTTATGGGAGCAGTTAAAACGGTATTTTGTAGTTGGGGGATTGCCGGAGGCTGTTGCGACGTATTGTAAAAATAAAGACAATCTATTTGATGCGTTCTCCATGGTAAGAAAAAAGCAGGATGATCTTTTAAATACTTATTATGCCGATATTTCTAAGCATTCAGGAAAGATCAATGCCATGCATATTGATAGGGTGTTTAGATCGATTCCAGCTCAGCTCAGCCAAGTACAGGATGGGGCTACTGCTCGTTTTAAATTTAGAGGGGTAATCCCGGGAATTACCCATTATGATAGGCTAGCAAACGCTATCGACTGGTTAGAAAATGCTGGGCTTGCAGTGAAAGTGCATGTTGTGAATACGGGTCTTCTTCCTTTTAAGGCTTACTCGAAGGATAATTTTTTTAAGTTATTGCTTTTTGATGTGGGGATGCTCGGGTGCATGTGTGATTTGTCTCCTAAAGTGATTCTGGATTATGACTATGGTAGTTATAAAGGATATTTTGCTGAAAATTTTGTGGCGCAAGAGCTACTCGGTGCGGGACTTGATCATCTTTGTAGTTGGCAGGAAAATAAAGCAGAATTGGAATTCCTTGTAGAGATCGATGGGAATGCTATCCCGATTGAGGTGAAGTCTGGTTCCGTGACAAGAGCTAAAAGTTTATCGGTTTTTGCAGAAAAATATAAACCTCCCTTCCAAGTAATATTTAGCGCAAGGGCTTTTGAGGTAGATCAAAGAAGAAGGAACCGTTATTACCCATTGTACTTAACCGGAAGATTTCCTATGTAGTTTTCATGCGTAGTATTCCCTCTGGGCCTGTAACCAGAAACTGGAGTGGTTGACTTCCTCCCCCTCCTAAAGTAGGGGGATTCCTTCCTGCCATCACTCCCCGAGTGGAAGTTGGATCGATTACTCGACTGCTATTTTACTAGCAACAGGCGAACTGGGCAAGCCCTGCCCTTAATATATTTATTGAG
>JAPLSW010000074.1:0-22295 GCA_026398435.1 Chlamydiota bacterium
TCAATTCTTCGATAAAAATCTCTACTAGAGAACAAGTCGAATTACTTAAAAAATTGATCCAAAGAACTCTTCCCATTTCTCCAACAGCTATCCAGATGACCAGAGCGATTCTTTTTAAAGAGGAGCTTGGTAATGGTTGGAAGTTATACGGAAAAACTGGATGGAGCGGCTCAGATATTACGCGAGATGGTAAAACGCTCCAATTTGGCTGGTTCATCGGCTGGATTGAAAAAGAAGATCGCTTCTTCCCTTTTGCCTACCTTATCCGTAATGATAAGATCCAACTCGACCAAAGAATCCCAAGAGTCAAGGAGCTTCTTCAGCAGGCAAGTCTATACAACTAGAAAATCGCCGGTAATTAGTAAATAATTGCCGGCGATTTTCTGTTTTTTTACCTATTTTTAAGAATTCCTTCTTTTTTTTTCTTCAAGCCTGGTATTTTGTAAGATATTTTCAAGATCAACAGATTTTTTTAGGATGGTCACATGGGCAAGGAATCTTCAAGGTTTGTAAAGTGGTGGGTATGGGCGCTGGCTGCGGCTTTTTACTTTTATGAGTTTGTTCTAAGAGTTTCCCCAAGTGTCATGGTACCAGAACTTATGAGAAGCTTTGGTATCACAGCCTCAGCTGTCGGGGTATTAAGCGCTTTTTACCTCTACGCCTATGCTCCTATGCAACTTCCTGTCGGTATCCTGATGGACCGCTATGGAGTGAAAAAAATATTGAGTATAGCGTCCATTATCTGTGGCCTTGGAGCTTTGCTTTTTGCAGCGGCCGGAGATCTGTCAGTGGCAAGTCTTGGACGGCTCATGATCGGTGCCGGATCGTCTTTTGCTTTTATCGCTATGGTCTATGTGACGTCCCACTGGTTTCCTCCTAGAAAAAGGGCTTTTTTGATCGGTATTGCAAACTCCATTGCAATGGTCGGAGCCTCCGCCGGCTCCGGACCTCTTACTGTGGTGATACATCACCTTGGCTGGAGAAAATCCATAGCTGGAATTGGGGTCTTTGGTATCCTTCTGGGTATTCTTGTGTACTTCATTTTCCGGATGGATCGTCATGATAAAGAGGTGGAGAAAGAAACTGCCTCAGAAGATACGAATATTTTAGGGAATCTTAAAATCGTAACTTCTAAAAAAAGTATCTGGTTTAATGCGCTAGCCGCTCTCTTCTTTTATATGACAACGACCGCCTTTGCAGGGCTCTGGGGTCTGTCTTTTGTGCAGACAGCCTATGATGTATCTAAAGAAGTTGCTGGCTACGCAATGTCCATGGTATTTGCAGGATGGCTTGTAGGCGGCCCTTTAATGGGTTTATGGTCTGATCATATCGGCAAAAGAAAGACAGCTATTCGTTTAGGTATTGTAGGAGCCCTTGCCTGTCTTATCCCAGTGATTTATACTCCCTTCATTCCTATTGCAGCTGTTTACGTCCTTCTTTTTTGTGTAGGGCTATTTTCGTCCGCTGAGCTTTTAAGCTTTAGTCTGGCCATTGAGCTCAACAGCATGAGAGCCAAAGCAACAACGGCTGCTTTTACCAACTTCATGATTTCTTGTGGTGATGCGATCGTTCAGCCCTTAGTGGGCTTTTTGCTCGATCTTAACTGGAGTGGGAGCATGGATGAGGGGATCCGGGTGTATACGACAAGAGACTATCAGATGGCACTTACCTGTCTTCCGGTGACTCTGATCCTAGGATTTATTTGCCTCTTCTTTTTTAAAGAAGGAAAAATGAGCAAACAAAGGTAAATTAGATGTTTTTGATTTTATCTTTGGATGATCACTATTGGAGTTAGGGAAGTGTTATACGACATCGCTGAAGTGAAAGTCGTTAAAAGTTACATTCTATATATTCGATTTGAAGATGGGTTATCTGGCGAAGTTGATATTTCCAAGATTATTCCTTTTGAAGGGGTTTTTTCAAAACTTAAAGATCTCTCTTATTTTGCAACTGTTCGAGTCGATAAAGATCTTGGGACGATTGTTTGGGATAGTGGGGCGGGTCTTGCTCCAGACTACCTATATTCGATTATTTCTAGTAAAAATTCTTAAGGTATTTAAGATTAATTGAGGTGTTGCCTTAAAACCCTGGTCCATCTAGGATTTATCTGCCTATTCTTTTTTACAGAAGGCAAAATCTCAAAACTAAGGCAGGTCTTATGGTTTTTTCTTTTCCGATTAAAACACGTTATGTAGAGACCGCGCAAGATGGGATTATCCATCACTCCTCTTATGTGATCTATTACGAAACTGCCCGGATAGAATTCTTAAAACATAAGGGATACGATATCAATGAAATGGAAAAACAAGCGATCCTGTCGCCCGTTGTATCTCTAGATGCTCACTATCTAAAGCCTCTACGCTCTTTAGAGCAAATTAAGGTTCAGGTTTCTGTCCACTCTTGCTCTAGAGTCCGCTTCCAAATTTTGCATGAGATTTTTAAGGGAGATGAAAAAGTAGCCTTTGCGATCACGACCCATTGTTTTATCAATGCTGCATTTAGGCCGATTTCTATTCCTGCCGAGCTTTTACAGTCCTTTAGGAAGGATGTAGAACTTAAAAAGGAAATGCCATAGAGGCCGCGGCAGAAGAAGATCCTCTCATATATCCCGCACGTGAGACTCTGTATTCTATGATATACTGATGGACTCTTGCCGAGATTTCATCGCCTCTGTCTGGTGGTAGGCCGTAGAGTTCCATTTTACGATCGATCCACCTTTCGATGTCTCTTCGGGAACCCTGGGTAAGTACAGGATGATCCCTTTCTCTTGCAAGATCTTCCATGAGCCTTGCCTCTCTTGAAATAGGCTGGGCTGGAGAGGCTGCGCTCGAGGCAGTTTCAGATTTATGGGTTTTGTTATGGACATATCTCTTAACACAAAGATAAGCCGATTGGTGATGTTTTTCGGGGATGTTAAGAGAGTGGATTCTTCCAATGACCCAAGAGTAAAGCTCTACGGGGTGGATTCTGTGGAGATCTGTAACTGCTGCAACGGTTTGAATAGCTCTAAGGATTAAACGCTCTGGTTCTCCAAGATCCATATTAATAGTAGCAGCTTCTTTGAAGATAGACTGCAACTCTGCATAACGAGACATCCGGTTTATAAGCCGCACCCTTCTTTTATCATCTATTTGAAGGGCATCTAGTAGTTCGACGATGAGCTGCTTGATTGCAACTCTATCATGAAAGGGAATGCACCGCTCTTTGGCTGTTTGATCGAAGACCTTAAGCGCCTCATATTCCCCTTTTTCTAAAGGCGCAAGTGGAAGAATTTCCCGCTGTAGTAATGTATGGGCCGTTGCTGTTTTAACTCTTTCAGGATCGAAGGGGACAAGTCCAAATAGCTCCCCCCTTACGAGCCCTGTACTTGTAGGAATGTGTGGGGCGTAGGAATAGGACTGGAATACAGGAGAAAAGCCTTTTCTTTGTAAGAGAGTACTCGCTTTTACAATGCCCCTCTCAAATGGATAGGGGCTTGAGGCTCTGGAGTGCTTTCTTTGAAAGGGATGAAGGAGGGTGACTCTTGTGGGCTGAATATTGGGAGGATGTGCCGGTGGAGTTCTTTGGGGGAAAGCGGCGCTTTCCCTAGAGATAGGAGTAGATGCGCTAAAGTGGAAGTGCGGGCTATTGGAAATGGCAATAGCTAGAGCTCTTGGAGAGTCTTCTTGAGCAGAAATATAGGGATTTTTTGCTGGAATGGCGCCGCTCATTTTAGCCTCTTAAGAGATTTTAAAGAAAAAAAGTGTGCCAAGAATTTCCCTTTAAGTGAAAGATTATTTAGAAATTCTTCAGTTATTTGTATTAGGCGCATAATTAAATTTTTAGTAGACGTGGTCTTTTGAAAAACCTTCCTTTTTTTTCAAAAAAAATCGCAGTTTATGTATACTCATAGGGAAATTTTTCAAAGAGAACCTTAATGCCTGTAAATTCCCACCTTGGTAAAAAAATGGATCTAGATATTGAGCGTCTTGGCATCAACGGCGAAGGGGTAGGGCAATGGGATGGATGTACGATCTTTGTAGATGGCGCTCTTCCGGGAGAAAAGGTCCATGCTAGCTTATATGAAAAAAAGAAGAGCTATGGCAGAGCTAGAGTTTTAGAGATCTTATCTCCATCTCCTGATAGACAGGACCCTATCTGCCCGATCTTCGGGCAGTGTGGCGGCTGCCAAATCATGCATTTGCGTTATGAGGAGCAGCTTAAAGCCAAAAGACAACGAGTGGTTGATGCACTAGAAAGGATCGGAAAATTTAAAGATATTCATGTAGAAGAGTGTGTCCCATCCCCAAAACCTCTTCACTATAGAAATAAGATACAGATCCCAGTTGTTCCGTCTGATAGTGGACTCCGTTTTGGTCTTTATGCAAGAAACTCCCATGACCTTGTAGATATGAAGACCTGCTATATCCACTGTGATAGAGGAGAAGAGGTATACCAAAAGATCCAAGTCATTTTAAAAAACTCCTCCCTAAAGGGATTTGATTTTAAAATCAAATCTGGGGAGCTAAGGCACCTGCTTATTAAAACAGCGACAGCTACAAATGAGGTCCTTGTTGTTTTTGTTTCAGCTATGGCTCCAACAGACGAGCTCAGAAGAGTCGCTAAACAAATACTAGAAGATATCCCCCTTGTTAAAGGAGTTATACACAATTTCAATGCAGAGGCGGATAACACCGTTTTAGGTAAGAGCTATACCACTCTTGCAGGCAGTGACTGCATAGAAGACTCCCTTTGCTCTCTTAGGTTTAAAGTATCTCCCGCTTCCTTTTTTCAGGTGAATCCTGACCAAGCAGAGCAGCTATATCATGCGGCCCTAAAAGCATCTGGTGTGAGCGAAACCGATACCGTGCTTGATGCCTACTGCGGCGTTGGGGGTATGTCCCTATTATTTGCAAAAAAGGCAAAGCACGTTATTGGTGTGGAATATGTTCCGGAAGCCGTCGAAGATGCTAAATACAACGCTCAAATAAACGGCATTGAGAATGTAGAATTTCATGCGGCCTTAGTTGAAGATTTTGCAGCCCGCTGCGATAGCAATCTTGATGTGATTGTTCTCAATCCTCCAAGAAAGGGATGCGATCCTCTTGTTTTGGATAAGCTTGGGAAGCTTCCTGCAAAAAAGATCATCTATGTTTCCTGTGATCCAGCAACGCTTGCAAGAGATCTTCAGCTTTTATCTCTTCAGGGCTGGAAGATCGATAGTGTGCAGCCTTTTGATATGTTCCCACAAACCTCCCATGTAGAGACGCTTGTAGCTCTTTCTAAAGCTTGAGTAACAGGCTTTTTTTAAGGTGTTTTTCTGCTTAAATCCCAAAAAGTTGCATTTACTCCTCCTTAAACCTCAAAAAGTTGCAATTTTTGTGTCTTAAATCCCAAAAAATTGCTAAAATAAGCTAAATAGGAGGATTAATGACCATTTTCTTGCCAGAGGTATTTGTTTCGAATAAGGCCTTAGCCTCTCACATATCTAGGGAGCTTAAAAAGGGGCACCTGCGCAAAATCGGTAGTAAGGTATATACAACGAATTTAACAGAGCCTATGGAGCGACTGGTCAAGCGCCATGCCTGGTTCATTATTAAAGAGCTCTTTCCCGGCGCTGTGATTGTCGATAGAACAGCGCTAGAACACCGCCCAGCCTCTGACGGATCCATTTTTCTTGTATCTACTAAAAAAAGAGAGGTCCTTCTTCCTGGACTATCGATATACCCAAGAAAAGGACATGGCCCTCTTGATACCGATAAACCCTTCATGGAAAAACTCTATTTATCCTGCCCAGCACGGGCCTATTTAGAAAATTTATCCCAAAGAAGAAAGAGAAATGACTCTGTTTCAAGAACACTTTCTCGCAAAGAACTTGAAGAAAAGCTCGAAATGCTCCTGCAGGGAGCTGGACAAAGCGCCCTCCAAAATTTAAGGGATGAAGCAAGAAAAATCTATCCAGAACTCGGCCTTGAAAAAGAATTTAAAATCTTAGATGGGCTTATTGGCACCTTGCTCGGGACTCGAAATGCTCTCTTAACATCACCTATTGCAAAAGCGCGAAGGGATGGACTGCCTTATGATCCCAAGAGACTAGATCTTTTCCAGAAATTATATGAATCCCTAGCGAGCACATCTACCCTTGAGCGTATCATCCACCAAGAAAGTTCCGCTCTTCCTTTTTTTGAAGCCTATTTCTCTAATTTTATCGAAGGAACAGAATTCAAAGTTGCTGAGGCTGCGGAAATTATTTTTGAAGGAAAAATCCCCCAAAATAGACCCGAAGATGCTCATGATATTCTTGGAACCTATCAAATTACCTCTGACAAAAAGGAAATGACAATCTGCCCTAAAACGGAGGATGAGCTCATACACAGCCTAAAGTATCGACACTCTTTTTTAATGCAAGGGCGTCCTGATGTTCGCCCCGGAGAATTCAAGATAATTTCCAATCAAGCTGGATCCACACTTTTTGTGGATCCAGCTTTTGTTGAAGGAACGCTCAGAAAAGGATTTGGATGGCTCCATGGACTTACAACTCCCTTTCAAAGAGCTGTATTCATGATGTTCCTTATTGCAGAAGTACATCCCTTCCAAGATGGAAATGGAAGGTGCGCTCGTATTATGATGAATGCAGAGCTCGTATCTGCCGGGCAATCCCGCATTATTATTCCGACCATTTATAGAAATAATTATCTTTCCGCTCTAAAAGCCATGACCCATCAAGGGAAGCCAGAAGCTCTTATTCGCGTTCTTGATTTCGCACAAAAATACACCTCCCTTATCGATTGGAGTGATTTTAAAAGATCCCAAACTATGCTCCTTGCCACAAATGCCTTTGAAGATCCTAATACGGCTGATGTCTTTGGTAAAAGACTTATCCTACCTCAATTCTAGAGATACTTACGGCTCTTTCTAAAGCTCGGTAAGAGACTTTTTCTTAAGATATTTTTCAACGAGTTGGGGATCGAAGTTTCCTCTTGTGATCTTGATGAAGTCACTTAGGTGTACTGTTTTTTTCTCTCCCTTACTTCTTAAAGTGATCGGCTCACCACGCAGCGCCTTGTGAACATTAAGGTTAAGCAGCCTTGCTTTGATGCTAAAAAGGGTCTGATCATGGCGCGCGTAGCCAAATCCCTTTGGCGCGCTACCATCATCGGTAAAAAATTCTATTTCACTTGTCATTTGGTAGAGAGGAAAGATGTAGGTGCTATACAGAGATCTAGTTATCCCTTGGAAGCCAGCAGAGATCCCTCTGGATTTTAAGACGTGGGCATTATCCCTATTCTTAAGATCGAAATATCCTACTAGCGGTTTTGTGGTCATCCTTTCAATGTCATGCCCACAATCGATCAGAAAGGAGCCATTATCTTCCGTATGGGCAAATAAAGGAGTAAGATCACCGGTGATCGTGATGCCTGAATCTATATAGAAAAATAGAGGGAATAAACAGGCAGCCTCTTTTAGAACTACCGGTTTCCAGGAGTAGAGTCCTCTTGCGATTTTCCCGTTAGCATTTACTTGAAACTTCTCTAAAATAAGGGGATTTGTTTTTTCTACTTCATAAACATGGACATGCGCGAGCTCTTCAAGAGCATTTTTTTCAGCATCTGTTAGCCCTAGGTTAAATACAGCAATTTCCTCTATGTTTTCATGGTACCTGTGGATCCCTGAGACTAAATTGCGTGTCCATAGGTAGTGCTCTGTATCAGAGGCTGTTACAAAGACAAGGCTCTCTATAGCAAAAGTAGAAAGGGGAGTAAGCAATAGCAAGACCCAAAAGCCCCTAAAAAAGGGGGCTTTGGGTCTTTTTCTATTTTTTGGCTTTAGCAAGGATTTGTCTAAGTACATAAGGAAGGATCCCTCCATGGACATAGTATTCTATCTCTATGGGTGTATCTAGACGAGCTTTTAGTGCGACCTTTTCTACTTTAGATCCTTTTGTGATCTCAAGAGTTACCAGTTGTCCTGGCAGTAAGGTTTCTTGCAGCCCGGAAAGGGAAAAGAGCTCACTTCCTGTGAGGCCAAGTGATTCCAGGCTCTGACCTTCGGTAAATTCTAGAGGAAGGACTCCCATACCGATCAGGTTGCTTCTATGGATCCTTTCAAAGCTTTTAGCAACGACCGCGCGCACTCCTAGAAGGTTTGTTCCTTTAGCCGCCCAGTCTCTAGAGCTTCCCATACCATAATCGCTACCGGCAAAAATAATGAGGGGAGTTTTTCTTTTGGCGTATTCTTCAGAGGCATCAAAGATGGGCATAACGGGCCCCTCTGGCATAAGCTTCGTAAACCCTCCTTCTTTCCCTTCTGCCATTTTATTTTTAATGCGCACGTTGGCAAGGGTGCCGCGCATCATAACAAAATGGTTGCCGCGACGACTTCCATAACTATTAAAGTCGTCTTCTTTCACCTGTCTAGATAGGAGGAATTTTCCGGCAGGGGATGTGGCTTTAAAGGAGCCGGCAGGAGAGATGTGGTCGGTTGTCACTGAGTCTCCAAGTAATGCAAGACACCGCAGATTTTTCAGCTCTTTCCTTGGAGGTAGCTGTAAGGTGAAATCTGCAAAGTAGGGAGGTTTTTGGATGTAGGTGCTATCTTCATTCCACGCGTATTGCACGCCTGTGCTACTAGATATTTCTTTCCAAAGGGGGTTGTCATTTAAGATATTTGCATAGCGATCTTTGAACATTTTAGGAGTGAGTGTTTCTTTAATCACCGTATCTATTTCTGAGGAGGTTGGCCAAATATCTTTTAAGAAAACAGGTTTGCCGTCTTTGCCTATTCCTAGGGGCTCTTTTGTCATATCTATATCTACTTTTCCAGCGAGTGCAAAAGCAACAACTAGAGGTGGAGACATGAGGAAGTTGGCTTTGACCGAGCTATGGATACGCGCTTCGAAGTTGCGGTTACCGCTGAGAACACTTGCTGCAATTAGATCATGCGATTTAATCGCATTTTCTATTTTATCATGTAATGGTCCGCTGTTACCAATACATGTCGTGCAGCCGTACCCGACCAGCTGAAATCCGAGCTCATCTAAGTGTTTTTGGAGTCCCGATTTATTAAGATATTCGGTAACAACACGTGATCCGGGAGCTAAACTTGTTTTTATTGTGGGAGCAATTTTAAGGCCCTTTTCTATCGCTTTTTTAGCAAGTAGACCAGCTGCTATCATAACAGCGGGATTGCTCGTGTTAGTGCAGCTAGTAATGGCTGCAATGACAACTGAGCCGTGAGTAAGTGTCGAGCTACCAAACGAGGGCTGAGAGTGACCCTGCATCACCATCTCTGAGGTATAGGGGCGATTGCCTACCATCTCTACGACATCTCTTGGGCTTCCTGGGGGGCTATTTTCGATACCACCACTTATTCTGTGGTGCTCCGGAGAGAAGGTCATTCCATTTTCTACGGATACGATAGGCGCCTTTCCTTCATCCTCTTTTCCATAGCCACCATTTGCTACTCCGGTTTTTAGAAGATGGGTAAATTGCGATTTTATTTCCGTAAGATTGATCCGGTCCTGGGGCCTTTTAGGACCGGCCACACAAGGCTTGATGGTGTGAAGATCTAGCTCTATCACCTTGGTAAAATCTAGCTCCCCTTTTTTTCTCACGCCAAAGAGCCCTTGAGCGTCTAAGTAGTCTTTGATAGCCTTAATTTTTTTCTCTTCTCTTCCCGTTAGTCTTAGATAGTCGAGCGTTTTATCATCGATTGGAAAAAATCCCATTGTTGCCCCATATTCTGGCGCCATATTGGCAATGGTGGCTCTATCAGCAACGGTAAGGCTTGAGGTTCCTTCTCCGTAGAATTCGATGAATTTATCTACCACGTGTTCTTTTCGTAAGATTTCAGTGACAGCCAGGGCAAGGTCCGTGGCTGTTGCTCCTTCTGGCATTTCCCCACTTAAGTGAAACCCGATAATTTCAGGCATTTGGAGGGCAACAGGTTGACCGAGCATCGCCGCTTCCGCTTCAATCCCACCAACACCCCAGCCGACAATGCCTAGACCATTGATCATCGTAGTATGGGAATCTGTCCCTACAAGTGTATCGGGAATAAGTAGAGTGTGAGATCCTATTTTCTTCTCTATAACAACATTTGCGATATGTTCTAAGTTGACCTGATGGACAATACCGATCCCGGGAGGGATCACTTTAAAGGTTTCAAAGGCCTCTTGTCCCCACTTTAGAAATTCATACCTTTCGATGTTTCTTTCGAACTCTAACTTGAGATTAAAAAGATAGGAGTCACTGGTTCCTGATTTATCCACTTGTACAGAGTGGTCAACGACAAGATCGACGGGTACCTGGGGCTCGATGATCGATGCATCAAATCCCTTAGCAGCGACAGCGTCGCGCATAGCGGCTAGATCCACGAGCAGTGGCACTCCTGTGAAATCTTGCAGTAGGACTCTAGCTACAATGAAAGGAACTTCTCCACCGTTGGAGCCTCTATTTTCCCAGCGAGCAAGGGTTAAGACATCCTCTTCCTTGATTTTTACTCCATCGCAGTTACGTAGTAGGGATTCTAGAACAATGCGTAGCGATATGGGGAGTCTGGAAACCTTAGCCGATCCGGACTCTTCTAAAGCGGGGAGGCTGTAATAGTGGGATCCATGAAGAGTCTTTAGGGTATTTAGTGTATTACGTAGCTCTGACATAAGGTTTCCTTGATAGATCGGTTTTGTTTTCCTTATGGATGATATAGGTTAAATTTTCAAAGAAATTTATTGCAGGTGTGAAGGGGAGTCAACTGAAAAAAGAATCTATGGGCTGATTTTCTGGAAAAGCTTACATAGGATCCAATCGGATGCTCCGATTTAGGAGCATCTTTTTTGGTTCTCTTAATGTGTCAGATCTGTTTTACATGCCATCACATAGTTATGTACGGCTCATGGCATGGCGCTGCGGTTTTCCTAAGAGTTACTCTAAAAAAATGCTTGCCCTAAGTTCTATGTGCCCGTGCTGGCAGGTGTGTTTCAGAGGCAGGCAGAGCCTCTTCTGGGCTAAAATCATCTAGATAAGCATCCTCTTCTATCTCTTCTGGTATAGCATCCTGTTCTAGCTCTGGATAAGCATCTTGTTCTAGCTCTTCAGGTATAGCTGAGTCCTCAGGAATACTTTCGATAGATGACTGAAGGGACTCACTAGATCCAGAGGATCTCTCTATTTCGGGTGAAGAGTCTCTTACTGTCGATTGTGGAGAAACACGTGATCCATCTGCCTGAATAGGGGGAGGTAGTTTTAGAGTTTCAGAGCCAATTAGGAAGGTTTCTAATGCTGTTTTTATTTCATTAAGACTATGTTGGTTAAAATACTCTTTTCCCGGGAGAAGTTGATTAAAAATACTGATTGCAATAATTGTGGTATTATGGGTATTAGGGAAGGCTAGTAGCCTTTCTATTGAATCTATGTACGATATTGAGGCCTTCTCGATGATAAAAGCATCGGGCGGAGTGAGAGCCGGTAAAGAACCAGAATATTTGTTCAATTGGTCTAGAAAACGTTTAAAAACATTTATGACCTTCGGATCGCAATCCCTTATCGTAATTCTTGTATCACGTGTTGGGCGATGGGAGCTAGCCGAAGCGCCTCCCTGCGTCGAATGTAATATCGGATTTGATCTAGTAATAGATGTCATATTATCCTTGATTATGTGGTAAGTTATAATTATATTATAACACATGTTATATTTATTATTTACATGTATATATTAATTAGTTTAGTTCTGTTCGTCTTAGTGTGTTGATTATTAGTTGCTTGAGTGTTTTATTGTTTATTGGCTGGTTTAATTATCTGTTAATAGATTTTAAGTTAAATGGCGTATATTTCTTACTACGAGCGATTTAAATTAATTCTTATGCGCCACGAAGCTCTTATTAGCTAGCTGATGGAAATTCAGAGGAGAAAGGGATGCCATCTAAGGAAACAAGATGGATTAATCATAAGACAGGGAAATTATAGGATAGGAAGTATAGAGCCTCGTAAAAGTTTAACCAGGGAGAGGCAATGGTCTCTAAAATGGCACAAGGCAATACTTCTTAGTGTAAACATAGTCAGAAGGGAGGTGTCCTTGGAGTCTTAGAGCTGCCATGTGAGGGAATTTAATAACTGAATGTGGGAGATCGCCTGAGACTCTTCTTAAGGGAAGTATTGCTACTGCAAGTGTACTGGCGAGCTGTAAGATGGACTCAGGGGAAGTCAGGTGGGTAGTAGTTCTAATGAAGAAAAATAGACCCTTTTTAAGTTCCTGTTTCCTCAATTTTTTTGATGAAAAATTTAGTCGGTTCATCATTAGGAAATGATAGAGAAATCTCCTTAAATAATCCGAGAGCTCTTTCTTTATTTCCAAGTTCATATTCGTTATAGGCTGCAGTAAATCCTTTCGCGAGCTCTTTTTGTGTCTCTGTAGCTCCAATAGCTGGATCGGCAGAATTTTTAGCGATCAGCTCATAGATTTTAATCTTTTTTTGTTTGCCCTTAACATTCACGATATCGAGAGGGCGTGTGAGAAATTGATCCTTTACTTGGGTATAGACGTTTTCACTGATGATGATGTTTGTGTGGTAAGTGCCATTAATTACTTGGAGACGGGCTGCTGCATTTACTGGATCTCCTATGGCTGTGTAGTTCATCCTTTCATTGGTACCGATGTTACCGACGATCACCATACCAGCATCGATGCCGAACTTGGTAACAAACTGAGGTTGATCATTAGAGAGTCTTTTGGCATTGATCTTTTTTAATAGGGCTAGAGAGTACAGAGCTGAATCACAGGCGTGCAAAGATGGCTGCTTTACCTCAGTTGGGGCTCCCCAGAAGGCCATGATGCTATCGCCAATGTACTTGTCGATTGTCCCCTCATTTTCTAAGATCACACGGGACATCTCATCAAAGTACTCAGCCAGAAGTGGCATGAGGAGATCCACTGATAGTTTTTCTGCAATGGGAGTAAAACCGACTATATCGGAAAACAGGATCGTTAACTCTTTCTTTTCCCCTCCAAGGATGATTTCTTTTCCTTGCCGTATCAACTGATGGACAATTTCCTTAGGGACGTATTTAGCAAAAGATCGTATGGCAACGCGCATCGAGGCAATCGAGCTATCCATGGTGCTAATCTCTCGGATATTAGAAGACACCCTTACGGTACTGTCAAAATTGAGATTTTGTATCTTATCGATCTCTTTGGCAAGGATGGTGATCGGTTTTGAAATCCTTCTAGAAAAAATAATGACGAGAAGGCCAGAAAATAAGCAGATTCCAATCGAGATGAGGACAACGTTATTTTGTGTGGCCAAAACTTGCCCAAAAAAATCAGATACTGGGACAATCACTGTGATAAGCCACTCATTTTCTACGCCGACAGGAAATGGTTGAAAGGAAGCTAAATAAGAGATCTCGTTTTCATCGAATATAAAATTTGTGTCTTTGCTCGTTTTATATTCTAGGAACGCTTTTGCAATGACACTCTCAGAAAGCAGGGGGGAAGGTTGTCCTTGAGCGCCTACAGGTAAAAGGACCTTACCTGTCTCTGCATCTAGGACAAGAGCTCTTCCGGTAATTCCAATTTTTTGATGATTTAAGAACTCAGAATAGGAGGAAAGAGATAGGTTTGCTCCATAAGCACCTATCATTACTCCTTTACTATCGAAGATCGGTTTAGATACAGCAACACCCGGTTCATTGATACTGTCATACTGGTAGATGTCTGTCCAAAATAACTTCCCTGTTTTTTGCGCTCCCATATACCAGGGCCGGCTTCTTGCATCAAATAGGACAGGGGAGACACTTTCCTTTCCAATGCTTGCAAAGTTCCCGTCTAGATAAGTGATAGTTTCTGTGGGGGTGGAGGTCGATCTGTCTACGAATCCTAGTCCATAGACAGCATTAGAGGGGAGTTTAACCGATGGGTTGGAAAGATAATTATTTAACTGAGCTGCATGGAGATTAAGCATGCCAAGCATGCTTCCATCTGATCTGCCTACTATGAAAGCGGTTAAGTTAGGGTGCTCCTTAACGCTCTGTTTCATATACGAAATGAGCTGTTTATTATTTATCGATACATCAGAGGGGGTAACTATTAGACCATCGGCAGATATGGTGATATTTTCAAAATCGTTGATCAGACAATCTATTTTAGCGGTAATAAGGGCTGATGTCCTTTGGATTGTTGTATGAGAAAACTTCATTATCGATTCGTAGTTTTTCGAATAGGTGTAGGTAATGATGAAAAAACAGGTTGTCGTGATAAGGACCATGAAGATCGTGAAGATATCGATAGCTAGCCGTCTATTTTTTAAAAGTCCTTTAATCCAGGTTATGAGTTGCACAATATTTGCTCCCTTTCGATCGTCTTTGTACTAATGCAAAATAGTTTTTTCAATTTTTGCTTCCCAAGATCTTTTTAATTTGGATCTTTGTCGGTTCATCTTCAGGGAATATTTGAGATAGCTGTTGAAAGAGGGTAAGCGCTTTGTCTTTGTTGCCCAGTTCCATTTCGCTATAAGCTGCGGTAAAATCCTTTGCCAGTAGTTTTTGGAGCTCCGTAGGGGAGGTGTTTTTTTCTATGAGCTCGTAAATTTTTATGGTACTGAGTTTTCCCTTAACAGTTACAACATCAAGGGGCCTTGTCAGGTAGTCCTCTTTTATATGTTGGTAGACATTTTCACTGATGATAATGCTTGTATGGTAGGTTGCATTGACCGTTTGGAGGCGAGCGGCTGTATTTACCGGATCACCAATAGCTGTATAGTTCATCCTTTCGCTTGTACCAATATTACCCACGATGACCATTCCGGTATCGATGCCAAACTTAGTAAAAAAGGGAGGATCACCTTTCGCGATTCTCTCTGCATTGAGTGTTTTTAATAGGCTCTGGCAGCTAAGTGCTGCATCGCAGGCATGCATCCAGGGCTTGCTAAGCTCCTTCGGAGCTCCCCAAAAGGCCATGATGCTATCCCCAATGTATTTATCGATGGTCCCTTCATTTTCTAAAATGATACGGGACATCCCATCAAAATATTCTGCAAGAAGGGGCATAAGAAGATCGACGGGAATCTTTTCTGTAATAGGGGTAAATCCGACAATATCGCAAAATAAGATCGTTAAGTTCTTCTTCTCTCCTGCAAGGGTAATTTCTTGTCCCCGGCCGATTAACTGCCGAACAATTTCTTTAGGCACGTATTTAGCAAAAGAGGTGATTGTACTCCGCATAGCAGCAATCGAGCTGTCCAGAGTATTGATCTCAAGGATATTAGAGTGAACTCTGAGAGTGCTTGCCAGTTCTAAATGCTTTATCTTATCGATCTCTTTAGCAAGGGTTGTTATGGGCCTTGAAATTCTTTTGGAGAAAAAGACAACAAAAACGCTAGCTATAAGAAAGATCCCAACAGAGATTAGAACGATTTTTTTTTGTGTAGCTAAAATCTCCCCAAAATAATCGGATAGGGGAGCAATAACCGTGACGAGCCATTCATTTTTAACCGCTATCGGAAAAACAGTAATAGCTGCCAAATACTGAGTTTTATCTTCGGTAAGTAAGAAATTATTCTGTTTGCTATCTATAAAGTTCCGATACGCTTTTGCAATGACAACATCCGAGACGTTTGAGTTTTTATTTGTTTGACTCTCAATAGGAAGAAGGATATCGCCCGACGTATTATTAAGAATCAGCGCCCTTCCAGAAATACCTACTTTTTGGCTGTTTAAGAATTTTGAGAAAAAGGCAAGTGATAGGTCGGCCCCGACAGCACCGATCATTTCTCCTTTATCATTAAAAAGTGGCTGAGCTACCGTTATACCCGGCTCACCCGTTGGGTCATATAGATAGATACTTGTCCAAAATAGTCCCTTAGTCCCTTGCGCTCCCATATACCAAGGACGGCTTCTTGAATCAAATACAACGGGAGATATGATCTCCTGTGTCACCCCTTTAAAGTCTTTATCGAAGTAATAAAGGGTTTCTTTGGGATTTGGCGTAGACCTATCGACAAGCCGTATAGCATATAGACAATTGCTGGGGAGTTTAACTGATGGTTTTGATAGGAAATTGGTTTGCTCTGCCACAGGAAGATTAATGATTTCCAGAAGGGTTCCATCGCTTGTTCCTACATAAAATGCTGTGATGTCGGGATGAGTTACGACTAAACCTTCCATATAAGTCATAAGAGTTCTGTTATTCATGGAAACATCGGTGCGGCTCTGAATAAGTCCGCTTGCAGCCCCTGGCACTTGCTCAAAGTCGTGGATTAAACAATCAATTTTTTCCGTAACAAGGGCTGATGTTCTTTGGATTGTCGAAAGAGACAAATCCATAATGGACTGGTAGTTTTTCGAGTAGGTATAGGAGATAATACAGAGTGAGGTTGCAGAGACAAGGACTAGAAAGATCGTGACGATATCGACTTGAAGAGCTCTATTGCTTAGAAGCTTTCGGATCCAGTTTTTCCACTCCACGATATTTTCTCCTAAGGTACGTACCTTTCCTCACTAAAGCAAAAGATTTTTTTTGAAACAAGCCAATTTGTCAATTGGCTGTATTTCTAATCCTTTCTTTTTTTAAGAAACTGCGTACTCTAGACGATAAGAGTCCAGATTTTAGTACGGGAATAAGGCTTTAACTGGAGGAGACCTCCGGTTAATTACTTGTGCAGCTACCAAAACTACCGGTTTTATCGATAATTCCTGTGTTACTCGCTTGGGTCGAATTTGGAGTGAGGTTAAATGTTCCTATTGTTCCAGTGAATAAATAAGGTACGTTAGACCCGTCTTGGGTAGGTGTTGCAGTATTATTCATAAAATCTAGACAGAATGTGCTGCCAGATACTGTATTAATCGATGCAGCATATCCTTGGCTTGCTGAATTTTCAGAAAATACATTATTCACAATCGATAGGCTCGAGGAGCCTGTTTGTGCTGTGATATAAATAGCTCTCGGGTAGTTTCCTATAAACTGGTTATTTGCTATTAGGCCCGATGTAAAAGGGTCGGCTATACTTAAGATGGGTAGGTTATTGCCTGTGAAGATATTATTTTTTATAGTCCACTCATTTATGGGGCCGTACATACTTATTTCAGAATCGAGTATGAAATTGCAATTTTGCACATTAAGCTTCTCAATAGTTCCAGTTCCTTCGTTCAAGATAGCATATTCAGAACCTGAGAAAGAACAATTTATCGCAGTCATATTTTGCAGAGAATTGGAGCTGTTTGGTCCGGCAGTAAAACTGTATACACAATTGGTAAAGGTGCAGTTTGTTGCAGTAAAGTTTGTGAGTGAAGCATTTTCTGCTAAGCTTGCATAGGGTCCACCATACCAAGAGTCAAAAGTTGAGTTATTGATAGTGAAATTGGTGATATGGCTATTATCAGAAAGGTAAGCTTGTATTGCACCATTATTGTGATTGGGATCTCCATTTACGCACTCGCAGCCTATGACCATTAGATTTTCCATAGAACTTGATCCGGAAAGTTTAGCAGTAAATCCGTTGATGATGTGAGGTGCAGAACCATTCAGTTGGCTGAGAAACGTGTTATCTGTCAAATTCACTTCACAGTCGGCGATGGTCTGTATGAGATGGATCATATTACCGGAAGTTCCCGATAGAGCCGATTGATTAAAAAAAGAATCACTTATGTTAAGTTGTCCTGAAAGATCATTCAGCAGGATGGCATCGCCGGCTATTCCGCCGATGATATAATTGCTGGCCGTAGTGAAATTCGTGATATTTGCTCCGAAGATTCCGTTACCATTTGTATTTTCGATATAGAGTCCGGAAACGATGTTATTGCTCGCAAGCGTTACAACTGGCGCAGAGTTAGTGTTGGTTAGCACGGGGCTTGTAGAGGAAGAAGCTGGAATAGAAATAGTGCCAAGTGTTGTTGCTAGGGAGTACTCAGTACCCGCGCCAAGCAGACTCTGTCCCTCTTTGAGGGTGATACCGGAATTCATCCCTGTCGATGTACCATCTCCTGGGAATACATAGATGATGTCTCCAGGCTTTGAATTAGCTTCTGCATCGGAAAGGGTTGCATAAGGGCTTTCGAAAGTTCCCGCAGAATGGCTTAGGTTATCGACAAAAAGAACGAAGCTGTTTGCAGGAGTGGCTTTTTTGTCTGTATCAATAACGATGATTTCTTGTCTTGCAACAGGTTGAACCATTCTCATGGCTAAGGTATTTGCATAATCACAAGTGTCTGGGCAGTTTTTAGTTGTGGCTTTTTGACGTGATTTTGGTCCAAAGGGTAGTGTCAATGTCAGTTGCCCTTGGACATTATTTTTAAATACGTTATCCCACGAATCACTTAGCTCTAAGGTGATATATTCTTTAAAGTAGGAAGCGATGCGGGCTTTGCCGCCGATGGCTCCTTTACCCATTTCTCCCTTAAAATAATAAGGGCCTGCAGCTCCATAGAAATCGAAAAGTGAGGTTTTTCCAAAATGAAAACCCGCTTCCCCATCAATCCCTTTCATAGCGTATTGGTATTTCCGATTTACGAGTATTGAGTTACCTGAAAACCTTCCAAAAGTAGGATTATAGGGGCTACTGATTTTTCCTCCGACAGGCAAGTACCCATTGATTCTCACATCCCATAATGTTCCTAGTGTCTCAAGACCGAGGCTTACTTGGTTAAAGTTTCTATGATGGGTATTGCGGTAGTCGTAATAAGCGTTGATCCCATAGGCTCTGCAGCCCCAAATAGAGCGAGCTCCGATCCCTGCATTTGATGCGAATTTCCCATCATTGAATACATGGCCTCGAAGATCTAAAAATGGCATCAATCGCCATAGGCTTGGATCGCTTGAAAGAAAAGCCTCTATCGTGGTGTAACCTTTGTTGTAGCCGATGCCGCCTGCTTCAATGTGACGAGTAGATGCGCGCATGTGTTTAGGGCCAGGAGGGCAGCTATCGTTTTGTTTGAGCTCGTTTGCATGAACTATTGTACTACATGATACTAAGGTGGCAAGCAGGGATGATTTTAACATGCAAAGACTCCTTTTAAAAGTTTAATAAGAAGATGACAGGAAAAGTTTTTTTTGACTATGCATTTTGAAATGCATCTTCATAAAGCTTTCGACTGGTTGGCCCGACTATAAAATACGATTCAAGAAGCTGTAAAATCTGAAAAAGTGCGTGAGTTTAAATGGGTGGGTGCAAAAAGTTAGATACAAAAGTATGGGAGTAAGAGATTTCGAATTCTTCGGGTTTTTAGAACTGTAGAAAATAGGAGTTTAGCATCGGGACCTTCTTACTCAGATGAGTAAGTGGTCCTGCTAAAAAATGAGAAACTTTAGGTCTTTGCTTCTTTGAAACTAAAGCAAAGAATTCTTTTGTATTCTTCGATCGAGTCAGTGAGCTGCTTTTCTAGATTTTCTCTTTTGCGATCAAATACATTCCAGCTTTTTTGTCCGTTTAGCACGTGCTTAGAAGATTGAAGCTTAGAAAGTTCTGAAGAGACCAGTTGCATGTGCTGTTGGATATTTTCTCTATACGATAGGCGTGCCATGAGATCTCCTTTATTTAAATATAGTTTTTACTCGTTTGAGGATCTTAATTGAAGGAATTATTTGAGCGCAAGAAATTTTAGAAAAAAATATTTGATTCTCAAGGAAAAAAAATAATTTTTTCCGTAAAAACTTTGAAGAATAAATTATTTTCTTGGCACATTTTATGGGAGTTTGTAAAGTGGCTCCAACACAACAAGAAATTTTGGTAATACCATGGACGTGAAAAAACTGATACTTTGCTCGGCGATTGCCTGTAGTTCTTCGTATGCAGATACAGGAACTAAGCAAGAGCTCAAGCAAGACAAAAAAGTGCAAGAGCATGCAAAAGAAAAAAAATACATCGAAGGTAAGATTACGAATTTAGCAAATGTCTATCTTCCAGAGCTGAAAAATGCGGTAAATATATGGTTTGATGTAGGCCTTTTGTATTTTGTACCTAAGATCCGAAGTATGGATTATACGACGGGTAAATCTAATGTTTTAACCACCAGCAATTTTACCCAGAAACCCCTTATTCATTCCGACTTTCAATGGCAACCTGGCTTCCAAGTCGGTGTAGGATATGTTATGCCCAAGACTCATTGGGATGTGGCTTTAAAAGGATCTCATTATCATAGCGCAACAAATGGTCATAGATCCACAGACGGAAATAACCTCGTTGGGATGTTCCCTGTATGGTCCCTTTCGGATCAGACCCTTCCGGGTGATTATGTAACATCGGCTAAAATTAAGGGAAAGCTCACTTTTGACAGGATAATTCTGCAAGGGGGCTATTTCTTCGAGGTGTCTGATCGTTTTGTAGTACGAACATCAGTGGGACTAGAAAACGTCTTTCTAAAGCAAGGGTACCACATACAGTATGCCGGAGGGATTTATTCCAGTGGAATCGATTATATCCACATGGATAATAACTTTTGGGGTATTGGCCCTCAGGTGGGGGTATATCCATGGCTCGCTCTTGGAGAGGGATTTAGTCTTTCTGGAAGAGGGTCACTTTCTTTTCTTTGTGGAAGATTTAGTGTAAAGCAAAACGAGACCTATCTCGGTAATGAGCTCTATGACAGTAGCCACACAACTGTTAGAGGAAGGTGGTCTACCGATGTTGAAGCAGGAGTGCAGTGGAAACATCTATTTTTCCACGACCAATTTTCTTTTGCTGTAAGGCTTGCTTATGAATATCTCGTATATTACAAGCAGAACCAATTTGATAAGGATGCCTATAATAAATTGCACGGTGGCGGTATTCAGATTCAAGGTGGGATACTCTCAGTACTTTTCGATTTTTAACATATTTTAGAGGTCATTATGGGTAGCAATTTAAAAGCTTTTTTTTCTATGCAAGCTCTAGCAATGGGCTTTTCGGCCTGTATTTACGCAGTTCCTGCGCAAATTGTCATTATTCCTAATGCGGAAGAATCTTCTTCAGGAGCTCTTAGTCTTATAGGACAAGAACGGGCGCAAGCATTAGCGCCATACCTAACGCAAACACCTGCCTTAATAGGTCCCGGGCTCTATCAAGTGCTTTTTGCCTGCAAACCCAATGCCTTAGTTCCAAATCTTGGATCCATGCAGACCTTAGCCCCCTTAAGCTTTACTCTAGCGCTACCGGTTCATACTCCTTATGGTTTAGGAGATGAGCGGGCTATGGCTCATTTGCTTCTGAATGATCCAAGGTATGATGGGTTAAATATCATGATAGCTTGGGAGCATGATGCTGTTTCTCTTTTAATTAGTCAGCTTGGGTATAATCCTGTATCATTTATAGGTAATAATAAGACCTTTGTTCTTACTTATCCGGCACCATTGAATCCTACTGATCCTATTGTTACCACCTATTGTTTGTTATGCGTGGATTGTAGTCCAATTTAAAAAACCGGGCTAGGATGCTAGTTTTAAGTTATTCAAGAACTCTGGTTATGTGAAGATTAACATTTGTTTTTTTTATGAAATGATAAGTGCTTTTTTTTATTTTGCTAAAAAAAATAAAAAAAATTGCAATCTTTTGTTGATATTAAAATAATGTCATGTGAATTTGATTTTAAGTGAGTAAATCAAAGAATTTCCACTTTTCTTGAAAGAAAACAATTGAGGAACACATGGCAAAAAAAAGATCACCAAATAGAAGACCTGCTAAAAAAGCTGCGAAAAGATCTTCTGCAAAAAGAAAACCTGCTCGTAAGGCTGCTAAAAAAGCTGCAAAAAGAAGACCAGCTCGTAAGGCTGCTAAAAAAACTGCAAAAAAAGCAGCTAAAAAATCTGTAAAGAAAGCAGCAAAAAGACCAGCTGCAAAAAAGCCAGCTAAAAAAAGAGCTGCTAAGAAAAAAGCTGCAGCTCCAAAAGAACCTAAATTTGAAACGGCCGTAACTGGTGGTTCAATTTTTGGATCAGGTTCAAGCAACGTTTAGTAGGTAGACAGTAGTATACCTCTTCAAGCCCGACTTTTAGTCGGGCTCTTTTTTTGTCCGATTTGAAGTAATGGGTTAAAGACTAGCAGGGACTCTGTGTTATGAAGGATCCTGTTTCTCTTAAGTATCTTTAGGACTCCTTTGGGGAGTTTATCAGCTGTAAATACCGGGTTTTGGAAAAGGAAAAGTAAGGTCTTGTTTTTTTGTTTCTCACTCATCCTTAAGGGAAGCATTTTTTTGACTTTATTATATAGGGCTGCGATCTTCTTTAAGCGAGCGGCTAAATACTTAGCCTCAAGCTCGATCCCTTTGCAGTAAAAGGCTAGCCAATCATCCCACTTTTTTTCTTTGGTAAGGTGGTGGAGGTTTTTTAGATAGTCTAGTCGGTAAGTTAAAAAGTAC
>JAPLSW010000074.1:22332-26455 GCA_026398435.1 Chlamydiota bacterium
AGTTAAAAAGTACTCCGAAAGAAATAGAATAGGGGCATTCAGTAGTTTTTTTTTGTAGAGGAAAGCTGCGATAAAAACCCTTGCGCAGCGCCCATTGCCATCCATAAAGGGATGGATGATGAGGAATTCTGCAAAGGCAATCCCCAGCTGCAATAGAGGGTCTTCTTCTCTATCTATATATGCGGAGAGCTTTCTTAGTAGGGTAGGGACATCTTCTGGTGGGGGAGGAAGGCAGTAGGCCTCCTCCATCGGGCAGTCTTTAGGGCCAATCCAGTTTTGAGATCTGCGTATTGATCCAATCTCTTTGTTAATTTTCCCAAAGTCATTTTCTATAAGAGCATGGAGATTTTCCCAAAAGGGGATCGAAAATCTTGTTTTTGGAGTAAGGGAGGTAATGGCTTTTAGATAGCTTTTGATTCTTTTGAGAAAGATGTTTTTTTTCTTTTGGGCTTTTAGGAGGGAGAGCTCCTTGATATCGATCGGCATCCCTTGTGTATACAGGGAGAAAAAGGCTTCTCTTAACTGAAGGATGTGGGCGTATTTTTTGGAGGGGAGCTGATTTAAGAGGCGACTACATTCTTCAATATGGGCATAGGCTTTTTTTAGACGTCTTTTATAGAGAGCCTGGTCAGTTTTGGGCGGTAGGGTAGGGGGCGTGTACTGGTTTATTTTCATGATGTTAATTCTTTTCTATATCTTTTTTGTCTTAAGTTGTAAACAGAGTTATAAGGGCGTTTCTCTAGAGGAAAGTGCCATTGCGACTTGAGGTTTTTAGTTTTTTTGGGGAATTCTCAATCGATTGTTTAAATAAAAATGGATAAAACATAGACTTTCAATTGAAGAGGTTTAGGAGCGTCTTCAATACAAAATCTTTACCATCTAACCGGGATTTTTTGGGGCATGCCTTTCTTTAAGAAAGCAGTAAGTGAAAGACAGCCAAAGGGGCTATCTTTCCTCTTTTTCACAGAGCTCTGGGAGCGTTTTGGGTTTTACACGCTCCAGACGATTGTAATCCTCTATATGAGCTCCGATCTCGATATAAGCTATGAAACATCCTATCTTCTCTATGGCGCTTTTAGCTCACTCATTTATTTAAGTCCTGTACTCGGCGGTTACATAGCGGATCGCTTTATCTCTTTAAGGATGTCGATTCTGCTAGGAGCCTTGCTCCTGCTTGTCGGTTACGTAATGGTAGCTCTTTCTTCCCTGCCTCTGTTTTTGGTGGGTCTGAGTGTCATCGTTGTTGGTAATGGCCTTTTTAAACCTAACATCCCTGCTATGCTTGGAGGGTTATATAAGGAACAAGATCCTCGTAGAGATGGGGGATATACCCTTCTCTATATGGGGATAAATGTCGGCGCCTTTTTACCGTACCTATTTGCTGATAAGTTTGTAGAAGCGGTCGGTTGGCACATGGGATTTCTCCTAGCGGCGGTTAGTATGCTTCTGGGCATGATTATCTTTATTTTAGGACGCCCCTCTCTTCCCGATAAAAAACCAAAGTTCTTATTTAAAGCCAAGTCTAAGCTCTTATTTGGGATTACGTTCTGTTTAGGAATTTTAGTTGCGATAGCTGTCGTTAACCTCCTCCTAAAATTCCCGGCAAAGACAGATGACAACTTAGTTGTGGCGTCTGCTTTTATTATGGGTCTTGTGATCTTCTTTCTACTCAAGCAAAAGAATCCGGAAAGAAAGAAGATGCTAGCCGCTTTGATCTTAATTGTCGTATCTGTCGGCTTTTGGGCCGTATATAACCAGACTTACACAACGCTGCTTTCCTTTGCAGAGACGAATATGGAGTCGTCATGGCTAGGGTTTACTTTTTCTTCCAGTGCCTCCCAGTATTTCAATCCCTTTTTTATTATTTTCTTAAGCCCGATCCTAAGTAAACTGTGGATCCACCTTGATGAAAGAAACTTAAATCCTTCAACGCCTTTAAAATTCACCTTAGGCGCCCTTTTCATGGCCCTTGGCTTCTTTCTCTTGGCGATAGGGGTAAGATTCTTTGGGAATGCGGGACTTTGTTCACCTGGATGGCTTATCGGAAGTTTCTTCCTTCAGACGATAGGAGAGCTCTTACTAACCCCTGTTGGGCTTGCGATGATCTCTGAGCTCTCTCCACCAAACCTTGTCGGTATGATGATGGGTGTTTGGTTTTTAACTCAGTTTGCAGCTTATGCAATTGGTGGTGGGCTTGCTCGTGTTGCCAACGTCGTTGATGTATCGGCTATTCAATCGCTTGGTATTTACTCCCACGCCTTCTTTATCTACGGGGGGATGTCTCTGATTCTTGCCATAGCTAGCTTCCTACTGATTCCTTATCTAAAGGGTCTTATTGGGTATTCCAAAGAAGTTTAGATAGTATCAGATCTTATTTACAGAGGAAACATAGGGGAATTTCACCGCCTTATATATTTTCTTAGAATTGGACTATATCGGATTAAAGTTCTCTAGATGATATACTCTTCTGATGATGCTTAAGTTTGAAAAATATTTAGTACGAGTCGGTATTTTTCAACAGTACTCCATTTTTAATAGCCTGGCCCATTCCATATCACAGATCGATGCGAATGTCGTCGATTGTATCGATCTGTATTTACTCCCAAGTTTTTTAATCTATTAAAGATGCATTGCTGCAAGTTGGGTCTAAAGAGCTTCTTCCAGAAGATGGTTCTTGTGTTCTAGGGGAGAGGTGATCTGAAGGTGTTTCAACTTGTGATAATTGAATTGGCCAACTTAATCTAAGAGAATATAAGGTCATAAGATAATTCTTCTATTTTTTGATAAAATTTACAGGAAGTACCCCACCTATTCGTATCGAATAGGTGGGCTTTACTACTTTAAGGAAGGGGATCTGCGTGGACCGATTTGCAATAGGTGTCTTTAATAAAGATAAGACAGCCGATGGCAAGTACTAAGAATGCCGGTAGGGAAAGCAGGGCTAATTTGTATACCGATGTTGGGAATACTCTGGCTCCATTTTCAAGGGCGCCAGCCCATCCCATATCAAGGAATTTTCCGGTAAGTGGGTCTGATACCGCACCGAACAAGGCATCGAAGGCATTCATAAAGCCAACGGCTGTAGCGGCTAAGATCGGGGCGTTAATTTCCCGGATCATAGTAAAGCAAAGTAAGAAGCTGCTTATGAAAAATCCAAATCCAAACATAAGAATAGTAAGGAAAGCAAGTGGCATAGGAGGGAGCAGTAGCACGAGTGTGCAAGCTATAAATGCAAGAGCAGTTCCTATTACCATAACGATTTTTCTTCTACCTATTCTGTCAGAAAACCATCCAAAGATAGGAGCTCCAACGGCAAAGCCTATAAAGATCATCGATACGTGGTTGGCCGCGAGCGTATGGGATAGGTTGTAGTACTGAGCGAGGAAAGGAACTCCCCAAAGACCACCAAACACGGAAACGGGGGCAAAAGCAAGGCCGCTATACACTGATAGCCACCAGCCTTGAGGATTGCCAAATACACCCTTGCAGGAACTTATAAAACTTCCCTTTTGGGGGTTGAGCTTGAATGAGGTGTGGTGAGCTGGGGCATCACGTACTATTAGCCAAAAAAGAATAGCCAAGATAAATCCAATAAGAGCAATGATCTCGATCGAAGTTCTCCATCCAAGCATCTCGATAAAGGCAGAAAGAGGGGCCTGGCCGCCAACGGCTCCGAGCATCCCGAGGGTCATCATAAGACCTGCCATAAAAGCAAATCGTTTCGCTGGGAACCAGTTAGCAATGAGTTTTAGGCAGTTAAGAGCGGCAAAGGAAGCTCCGGCTCCCATAAGGAATCTACCGAACTCTGCCATTCTAAGGCTATAGGCCTGAGCAAAGCAGAGCGCTCCAATTGCGCAGACGACGATGGCAATTGTTGTCGATTTGCGCGGTCCAAACTTATCCAAGAGGATACCGGCGGGGATTTGCATGAGCATATAAGAATAAAAATAGCAGGCAGCGAGGTTTCCAAGCTGCGTTCCATCGATCTGGAATGCGCTCATTAGGTGTTTTGTCATAACGCTCGGAGATACTTCCAGCGCGTACTTATAGAACATAAATAAGGAGCTTAATAGCCATATCGCCCAAGCATAAAGGGGATGGGGTTTGTGTGATGCAAATAAAT
>JAPLSW010000038.1 GCA_026398435.1 Chlamydiota bacterium
ACATTAGCCTCTGCTGTCATGACACTTGCTTTAGCAGAGAGCTCCTCTGCAATCGCATTATCATAATCCTTTTGGCTCACCGCATTTTCTTTATACAGTGGCACCATCCTATTTTTACTTTGCTCTGCATTCCAAAGAATGGCCTTTTGTCTTGCCAGCTCCCCCTTTGCCATATCGAGTGAGGCGACAAAGGGTCTCTGGTCTAACACAAATAGCAAATCGCCCGTATGCACAAGGCTTCCCTCTGGATAGGCGATCTTCGTTAAATACCCCTCTACCCGCGCTCTTAGCTCCACGATATGGGAGCTTTCTGCAACACCTACGTATTGAAAATCTGCGGGGATGGTTTGTGAAGCGACTCGCATCACTGTGACACCAACTGCCGGAGGAGCCAGAGGATGTTGCTTGCTACACGAGGCAAAGAAACAAAATCCAATAAATAGAGAACATAGTGGAGAAAATTTCATATGTGAAAATACTCTTGTTTTTAAAATTATCAATATCAACTAGTTTAATTTAATAAAACAAAAATATTTAAAAAATAAAACGCGAGAAATTGTTTTTACGAAACTAATTATTTATGCGAATTAAGACTGACAGAATAGGGCAGTTGACATATATGATTAACCACTCGCATCGGAGCCTCACCAAGAACAGAAGAACGAATAATTTTAAAACGAAGAAAAATTAGCGATTGATTTCTTATTAAATTTAGTCTGTTCTATTCCAACAATTTACCAAAATCTATTATCTTATCAAAATAACCTGCATCCAAAACACTTTCATCTACACCATTTACATGAATAAGGACAGGCCTGATTGAAAAATGCCTTGGAACAGTTAGTCTGTTTCTCTTTTCTTCCATTTCTTCGAGGATCTTTTTCTCAATCTTATCTTTCTTAAATTTAACTTCGCACAAATACAAGGTATGAAACCGAGCTTGAATCATATAATCGATTTGACATCCTGGCTGTTTTGTTGTTGAGCTTTGAAAAAACGGTCCATCCATAACCACTTCCTCTGCCGAAATATTCAACATCTTCCAAAGAGTTTTATAGTTATGGGTGACAAGGTTTTCAAACTGCAGTCCCATGACTCCTTCCCAATTAGGAAGATTATTCAGCATCGACTCTGGAACTTTCTCTTGTTCTATTTTAATACGATGCGGACCGATGTATTTCAAGTAAAAGCGCAAATAGTTATCGCTTAATCTATAACGGCTTAACTTTTTGTATTTTCCGCTTTTCAGATCCCAGGTAAACTCTCTTCTTACAAAACCAGCCTTTACCAATTCATCCAGATATTGACTGTACAGACCTCCTCCACTTTTACCAAGTTCTTTGCAAATTTCAGTGAGTTCTTTAGGCCCGCTGGCAAGGCATGTAACGATCTCTTTATGAATTCCTTTGCGACGGGAAAAAAGATCTGAGAATATCTCATCGAATTCGCGAACAAGCAAGCCACCTTTTGAGAAACATAAATCTCGAATATTTTGCTCCGCGGATAGATGAGGCTTAATACGCTCCAAATAGAACGGAACTCCTCCGGTTACAGATAAAACTTTGAATTTCTCATAAGCTGTAATACGCGTTTCTTTGGGATGCCAAAATGCATTGCATGATTTAAGAGGAAGTTCTTCAAGAACCATATCAATAATTATTCTTCCAAGGAATCCAGTGTTACTGAGAATATTCTTCTCAATCCAAGAAGAAATCGATCCACAGAGTGCAAGAATAAGATGAGGATTTTTGCTAAAATACATGTCCCAGGCAGTTTTTAAATGGCCTAAAAATTCAGAATCTTTTCCGCCCATCCATGAAATTTCGTCGAATACAATCAGCATCCGTCCTTTTTGGGTATGTTTGGAAAGATGCCAGAAGATATTTCCCCAATCATCTGGCTGGACGCCGGGAATGCCATTTCTTTCAAGCTGCTTCACGAAAACAACGCGCTGCGACTGCGCTGTTGTCTTAGGTGATGGAGGGTTTCCTGAAAAAAAATAGCTCTTTATTTCTTTACCAAACTCGGCAAGCAGCCTGCTTTTTCCAATTCTTCTCCTGCCTCGGACCACAATAAGATTTGCGCTCCGAGTGCTCAGCAACTCTTTAAGCCTGGTCATCTCAGCTTCACGGCCGATAAATTGGGCGAGTTTCATGTCAATCTCCTGTACTTTAATCATATAGTACTTATTTTTAGATAATATATCAATCCGCAAATAGCAAAAAAAGCGTTTTCCGGATGGATTTTTTAAGCTAAAAATACATCCGCAAATAGCATGTTCACCATTTTGTGGATGTATTTATGTCATCCAAAAATAGTCCACAAATCTACAAAAGCTCATTTTACGGATACTTCTTCCTGAGATTAAGAAAGAAATTAAATGATTAGCCTTCAGCATCTGCCACTTTTAATAAAATCGTCTCATTTTTGTTAAGACAGCTCCTCAACCCAAGCCTCAAGTAACTCGGTGACCTTGCTCTCCCCTTCAGCGATGAGCTCTTCTATGTCTGCATTTCCTTTTACCCGAGCGGCTACATGGATTCTGAGGGTAGGTTCGGTTCCGGAGGGACGGATGATCGCTTTGCTCCCATCCTCCAAACGAAACAGCAACATATCAGAGTAGGGCAGAGATTTTTTCTCATGAGTACCCATTAAAAAATCGTCTTTGATCCCACTGAGAAAATCTTCCTTAGAAACGACCTTGCGTCCTTTGATAACAAGAGGAGGGGTATCACGCAATCTTTGCATGAGATTCTTTCTTTCGATAAAGCCCTTTTCACTCTCTGGGAAGACTTTTGAATACAGCTTCTCCCTCCATACTCCGTACTTGCGGTAGATATCATAAAGCATGTCGACAAGGGTCTTACCTGACCTTTTAGCTTCAAGCGCTATCTCTGCAATCACGCAGGCGCCGGCTATCCCGTCTTTATTCCGAGTATAGGTCCCCAGTAAACATCCACAGGATTCTTCAGCGCCCAAGAGGAATGTGTACCCTTGGGGATCTTTCTCCCAGAGGTGGATTTTTTCAGAGATATACTTAAATCCTGTTGGCACTTCAAAACAGGTGACCCCATACGAGTGCGCTATGTCCTTGATGAGCTCGGTTGTGACATAAGAAATCACAAACGCTCCCTTAGGAGTTGGATGCAGAGCTTGGCCTTTACCTACATGATAAGCGCAGAGTGTGGCAAATTCATTCCCAGTAAGAATCCTAGATTTCCCCTTATGCATGACTGCCACTCCGATCCGGTCCGCATCACAATCATTGGCAATCAAGAGATCTGAGCCGGTCTCTTCCATCTGCTTTACACCGAGTTTTAGAGAATCCGGATTGCCTGGATTGGGATGGATCAATGTCGGGAAGTCCCCATCAAGTGTTACTTGGGACTCTACCAGAGAAAGCGTTGTGAAGCCCCAAGCGGCAAGAGCTTTGGGTGTCAGGGTAATCCCCGCCCCATGGAGGCTTGTATAGACAATAGACAGGGAAGGTCCATACAGTTTGTCTTCAGCTGAATTTTGCTGAAGTAGGGAGATCGCCTTTAGATACGCCTTATCGAGCTCTTTAAGATCTAGCCACTCAATTAGGGGATCGTTCTCACCGGCATAGTGGATTTGGTTGTAATTTTCTATAGTACGAGCCTCTTTTACAATCTCTTCTTCTAGAGTGGAGGTTATCCCTCCCCCATCGGGGCCATAGAGCTCAAAGCCGTTATATTCTTTAGGATTATGGGAGGCCGTGATCATGATCCCGGCTGAGCATTTTTTATACAGAACGAGGAAAGACAAAAAGGGACTCGGCCGGATCTCTCTGCATACATACACTTTACTCCCGGAGCCCGCGAGCACCCGGGCAACTGTTTTGGCAAAGGACAGAGAATTATGGCGACTATCATAGGCTATAACGATAGGTCCATTTTTCTTCTGCCTTTTGAAATACTGAGCAACCCCCTCAGCTGCTTTTGCAACAGTATAGCTGTTCAGCCGGCTGGTGCCCACATCCATGAGAGAGCGAAAGCCCGCTGTGCCAAAAGAGAAATCAGATCCGAATAGATCCACAAGGCGCTCAGGAGTGTTTTTGATGATAGAAAGCACCTCTCTTCGGCTTTTCTCATCAACAGCATCACTTAGCCATAGATTGACCCTTTGACGAATAGGCTCTGGCAGCTTAGATAGTACTTGCAGGTAGGAGGGAGTTTTCTTCATCCTTTGCTCCTTATTAAATTCCTTAGTGCCATTTTTAAAATTTTTTTGTATATGTAAAAATAACCTAACAGGAGTCAAATACTCTTATGCCAATAAGAATCTCATTTTTAAAAACCCTAGCAATTATCTGCGCCAGCATTGTTACTTTAGCCGGGTTCTTTTTTACTCTCTGTTGGCATTTTGGCTATATTTTGCTGCTTACCTTCCCGCCATCTACTTGGCCCATTCCCTATCAAGCAGCCTTGAGTCTTTTGCTTGCCGGGATCTCCTTTTTCTTTTTGATCTTTCCTGTACGCTTTCCCATAACAAGGATCTTAGGTGCGGCGCTCTTCCTAAATGGCATTATGCGAACTATTGAAATTATAGGAAATGTTGACCTCGGTATCACCAAATACCTCTTAGGGCCGCATTCTCCCACTTCTGCTGTTTTCCCTGTGGTTCTTATAGGAGCTATTAACTTTGCCTTTATAGGATTGCTTCTACTCACCTGGCAAAAGAGCAAATCAACTGTTATTCATAGTAATTTTTCGATTTTTATTTCACTATTGATAGTATTTACTTCTTTACTGGGAGTCTTATCTTATATTTTACCCCTAGAATTAAGTTTCGGATGGAAAGAAACAATTCCTATAAACTTTTATACAGCCCTTCCCCTGATCTTTTTTGGAGTAGGAACGGCTTCCCTCAGATATTACACTGATCTCACTGCTAAGGTAAATATATCGAAAGGATTCCCCTTCATTGCTACCCTGGCTTTTTTCTTTTTTAATTCTTTCTTGGTTATGGGATTGAAAGGAGAAAAGGAACATGTAATGTCTAGATTTATTCAAGACAAAGCGAATGCTTCGCAAACCTCCATTCAAAATACCTACAAAAATGATTTTGGCTTTCTTTTCAGACAAAATGATTGGATGGAAGAAAGAAAAATAGTTCCAGATGCTGCATGGGAAGCCGATGCCAGTTTGATCGCACGAGATAATGATGAAATAGACTCATTTTATTGGACAACACCTCAGCTCTTGATAAAAAAAGTATTCCCCCCTCTTTCAGATCATGTTATTAACCCTTCGATCCTTTTGAAAGATGAGCAAAGTCAAATGCTCACTGCGATTCAAGCAGATAAACCGTATTTAGCCTATATAGAAAAAAATAACATATTCCTCCTTTGCTTTCCGACGTGCTGGGATAATACTCTACAAGGAATTCTTATCATCGCAATCGATTGCGAAAAATTCTTCTCGAAGGCGATGGAAAAGCAATTAAGAAATAATTACGAGTTGAATATTACCTCTAGTAACAACACGCTGATCTATAGCTCTTCAAAAGAAGAAGGGCCAGATAATGCACAATGGAAGGCCTCCCTGCCTCTATCTCTAAACAACCTTGAATTACACCTAACTATTAGACCTACAGAAACCTTTCTACATGAGACCTTATCGAGCTTTTTCCTTCTCCTTATGTATACAGGAGGAGTTTTTATTTCTCTCTCTCTTGGGATTCTTATTTATCTGAAACAAGCGGCGCAAAGAAAAAGCGAAGAACTTGAGGTAACACAAAAAAAGTTAGAGAAAACTCTAAGTGACCTTAACTACACCCTTACAAGTACAACCATCGGCACGTGGGAATGGGTTCCTCAAGCCGATACTCTTTCCTGTGATCCTGTTACCTACAAATTGCTTGGTGTGGCTGAAGGACAAGTAAATACGCTACAGGAATTTATTGAGCATGTTTATCCAACCGACAGAGAAAAAGTCAAAAAAAAGCTTATAGAAACCTCTGAGAAAGAAAGCGCTCTTAAAGAGACGATTCGGATTATTTGGCCCGATGGAAATATTCGATACATCACGCTAAAGGGGCATACCCTAAAAGATGTGGATAATAACCTAACCAAGGTGGTCGGTATATGGTGGGATGATACCGCGATATTCTCCTCACAACTTATGATTCGCCTTTCGGCAGAGATCAGCCGCATATTCAGTGAATCTAGTTCATTTTTTGAAGCCGCTACAAAAATTTTACCCCTCATTAAACGAGCTTTTGGATGGGATGTGATAGTCCTTTGGAAGATCTCAGATCAAGGTGATGATCTTTCCTGTCTAAATTTTGTTCATGATCTACAAATCCAGCTCCCTACTTTTGAAAAAGCCCTATTCGCCCTAGATCAATCCCCTTTGCAGGGAACTCTGAAAGAGATCTACACGACTCATAAGCCTGTATGGTTTACAGACTTTAGCAAGGAGGCAACAGACAGCAGAACAGAAGCGGCTCTAAAGGATGGGATAAAAGGATCTATTGCTTTTCCTATTTTTGAACACAATAAACTCATGGGTGTATTGGAGTTGTTCAAAAAAGACCTTTCAATTTGTCAAATGAATGAGGAAATTCAGAGTGTTATCGTAACGATTAGCCTCGAACTAGGACAATTTTTAAGAAAAAAAATGGTGGAACATTTAAATGCTGAGCTTGCAGAGATCGTTACGTATTCCAATGATGCAATTTACACAATCTCCCCAGAAGGAATCATTCTTAATTGGAATCGTGGCGCAGAAAATATCTACGGATGGAAGGCAGTTGAAATTGTGGGAAAACAGGTAACAGAACTCATTCCCAAGGATTGCTTAAGCGAGTATACCACTAATATGGAGATCCTAAAAAAGGGAAATCCGATTGAACGCTTTGAAACTAAGCGCCTTCATAAAAATGGATCTTTGATTTGGGTAAGTAATACGTATTCACCTATTTTATCGAATCGAAACAAACACAATCGTATTTCCGTGATCTCTCTAGATATTTCCCAGTTTAAACTAAGTGAACTGGCCTTAGCAAAATCTGAAAAAAAATTCCACTGGTTCGTTGAAACAATCCAAAGTTGGATTTGGCAAATAGACGCTAATTGCCTCTTCCTCTATTCCAATCCCAGCGTAGGGAAAATACTTGGCTATACACCGGAAGAGCTACAGGGAAATAGCATTCTTAATTTTATCGCAGATATCGACCAAAAAAAGGCGAAAAAAGAGTTGGAAGACTCCTTCATTAAAAAACAAGGATGGGAGATTCGAACTCTTGCTTGGAAGCATAAAAATGGCTCTATCCGCTATCTCGAGAGCAGCGCAAAACCCATTATAGATGAAAAAGGAGCCTTCGTGGGCTTTATGGGAGCCGACCGAGATGTGACAGAAAGAATGAACTTAGAAAAAACTAAAAATGAGTTCATCTCAGTTGCAAGCCACGAGATTCGTACCCCTCTGACTTCGATTTACGGAGCGCTTGGACTGTTGAATGCAGATAAAACCCTACCAGAAAAAACTAAAGAACTTCTAACTATTGCTTACCGCAACTCTGCAAGGCTTGCAAGACTTGTTAGCGACATCCTCGATTATGAAAAGCTCCAAAATCTCGATGTAGAGAAGCTTATGCAAAAAGTCGATCTAGCACAATTGCTGCAGCAAAGCATCGAGCTCAGTCTTCCCCTTTTGCTAGAGTCCCATATAAAAATCGTGAAAGAATCATTTCTACCCGAAATTTTTGTGCAAGCAGTCCCTGATCAACTCTTGCAGGTCATGTTCAATCTTTTTTCTAATGCGATTAAATTCTCTCCTCCCGGTAGCACAACTTATGTTTCTATGAAGCTGACCGGCAACATGGTACGCGTCTCTGTGAGAGATGAAGGAATTGGTATTCCCCTAGAATTTCAATCTAAGATATTTACAAGATTTGCTCAAGTGGATACCTCCGATACAAGAAATGCACAGGGAACAGGTCTTGGCTTATCTATCTGTAAAAGCATCATAGAAAAGTTTGGTGGCAAGATAGGCTTTGAGAGTAAGATCCACGAAGGATCCACATTTTATTTCGATCTTCCCATACAATAATCAGGCAAGGCATATGACAAAAAAAGTTCTAAAAAAGATCCTACTCGTAGACGATGATCAAGACATTCTGAATGTCGCTAGATACTGTCTAGAAGAGCTAAAAGACATAGAAATAAAATACCTAAGCTCCGGAGAAGAGGCGATAAAAGAAGCTCTAACTTTTCAACCTGATCTCATTCTCTTAGATGTCATGATGCCAAAAATGGATGGGATAACAGCTTTAAAGGCCATACGCCTGCTCCCTTCTATGGGGAGTGTTCCTGTCATTTTTTTTACCGCCAAAGTGCAAAAAGAAGAGATCTCTACCTACCATAAAAATGGAGTGATTGATATAATCACCAAGCCATTTGATCCGATGACCCTTGCAAGTAGAATCCTCGAAATATGGAATCGGTATCAATCGAAGTAAAAATAGCCAAGAACCTCAACCAAGTTAGAGTCCGCGTCTCTCTCTTTGCCTTCCTTGAGCCATAAAAGCATCACCCAAGCAAGCTAGCATTCCTAGTCCTAGCGCTCCAAGAGAAACAGAGATCAGCACAGGCACTGCAGCAGCGGCCGCTACTGTAGTCGGCGTCCACTCCGTTACACGAACTGCCAGATGAGCCGCTGGAAATAGATACGTGGTGGTGGTGGATGATGCCGCTAGTTCTGCTGCTAAATAAGCTATAAAGCTTGTACCTGCTATTGCAAAAAAAACATAAGGCCTTGTTGGAAACGCCTCTCCGAAAGCATGGGGAGCATTGCGATTTTCTATAGGAGGTAGTAAAGTTTCTCTGATTAGGCGGCCATCTCTTCTTACAACGATTTCGCTTCTTCTACCATCAGGGAAAGGTATTCTACATTCAAAACATCTTAAAAAATGCTCATTACGTGGGACACTCGGCAAGCACTTTACACATATGCCGTGAATGATTTTCTTTTCAGCTTCTGTGCCACTGCCAATTGTTATAGAGTGACCATTCCAACTATGAGAGCTGATTGCCAGATCTTCTTCAAATGGGTTCGTAAGACAAAGAGGACACTGAGCATCTGTTGAATAAGGGATGCTAACTGGTCGTATACTCATAAATTAATTCCAAGTTTTAAGATGAAGAAAATAAGGAATTGTATCGAGTTGACCTTAAAGCTGCAATTTTCAATAAAACCCTAATACCATAGACAAAGCAAAGATTTCTCAAAAATCCGGTCATTTTAGGACAGACCATTTTCCTGACCTCAGGAAAATGGTGTTCCTTATCTATAATGCTAGGGATATGGCTCCTGCAATTTTAAAAAAATAGGGGAAATATTTTTGAAAGTAGCAGTTTATAGTTATTGAGTGGAGCATTTTTGGAGCATTTCATTTTTAAAGCTAGCTATAAGCAAGATTATGTTCTGGGTGTCTAGAAAAAGGGTGCAATACCAAAAAACCTTTTTAAGACACTTGAATGACCTACATATTCATTTTTACAACTTAAAAAACAACTTTACAGCTAAAAAATCCAGCAGAAAAATAATACAACCTATTGAAAATAAATTAGTTGGGGAATATTTTACTACTAAATCACTCTATTTTCACCACTAAATCGATGTGAGGGTCCATTTAGGTGTTCTTCGAGCAATACAATTAAAGTTGCTTGAAAATGACCCGTATGTTAGTTTTATGCTAACATACAGGTTAAATATGAACAAGTCTGCAGGGGTAGATCCAGGTCTTGCTGTTTTACTAGAAAAGGCGCCAGGTGAGATCTTGGATTATGGTTTTGTTATGGACTGCCTTCGGGGATATAAAAATCCGCGGGTAAAATTAAATTATTTATTAAAAGCTGGAGCTCTAATCAGAGTAAAAAAAGGCATTTACATTTTTGGGAAAAAAGTTGCCCGGCATCCTTATTCTTCTGAAGTGCTGGCCAACATGATTTACGGTCCGTCGTATGTGTCTTTGGAATGGGCATGTCAATATTACCGCTTAATTCCTGAAAGAGTCATGACTGTAACAAGCGTCTCAACAAAACGCTCCAAACAGTTTCAGACGCCCATAGGGCTTTTTACATACGATCATCTTCCAATTGAAATTTTTTCAGTTGGAGTAACACTGGTTAAATTTTCTGATACACAACATGCTCGGATGGCAACAAAAGAAAAAGCGCTTACAGATTTGCTTGTTTTACGTCGAGGAGGTTTTTCATCAAGAAAACATTTTGAAGAAACATTATTCGAAGATTTACGTATTGAGGAAGAAGACATCATGAGCCTTGATCTTATACAGCTGAATGAGATCTATCAAGCAAGACCACATAGCGCAATTAAATATCTTATCGATTACAGGAAATCATGAATAACGACATCAAACAAATGCTCGCAAGATATAACAGCAGTTCATTGCAAGAGCATGACCAAGCACTTCGTGAAATATTACAAGAGATTGCTCTTGTAGGACTCTGGAGAGGAAAGTTTTTTGAACATGCAGCTTTCTATGGAGGAACAGCTCTACGAATTTTTTATAACCTTGATCGCTTCTCTGAAGACCTTGACTTCACATTGCTGACGCCTAATCCAGAATGGAGTTGGAAGCCCTTCGGCGATGCTATCAAGAATGAACTTACATCTTTTGGATTTGATGTCTCCTTTATCGAAAAAGATAAAAAATCTCAAACAGCCATAAAATCAGCCTTTCTGAAAACACCAACAGTACAAGAACTTATAAAAATTGGCGTTCATTCCGATCTCTTAAAAGGCGCTCATCCTGAAACCATGATTCGAATTAAAGTTGAAATCGATACAAATCCACCCTCAGGCTATGAATACGAACAGAAATTTCTCTCACAACCGATACCAGTTTCCATTCGATGTGTAAATGAAGAATGCCTTTTTGCTGGGAAGATGCACGCTGCTTTGTTTAGAGCTTGGAAAGGACGTGTAAAAGGTAGAGATTGGTATGATATGGTATGGTTCATTCGTAGAAAAATCCCCTTGAATTTAACTGCTTTTGCAAAACTAAATGGATACGAAAATGGATTAAGCCGCGCTGAATTCCTGAAGATGTCAAAAGAGAGGATCGATAGCTTGGATGTCACCTCTGCCATTGAAGACGTTATAAACTTTGTCCGCGACCCAGAATCCATTAAAAAAACATGGTCAAAAGAGTTTTTTCATCACTGGATCGACAATATCCTAACGCTTCCCTAATAGTCTTACGTTCGATTTTAACACGTATGTTAGCGATTTGCTAACATACGTGTTAAAATCGAAAGCCTTATATCGAAAAATGCGCAATACTGACCCACGAAAGACCGAAATAGCTGGGAATTATTTGAAAGCTAGGCGGAAATATTTTGTAAGTACTTGATATAGAATATGCTCGGAACAGGAGTCGAACCTGCACCCGCTATTAACGGAGAGGATTTTAAGTCCTATTGAATCAACAATCAGCTACAAAAAACTATAAACAACTAACAGAACTTCAGTCGGTTAATGTGAAACCCAAAGTAGCTGATGTTTTTTTAAAGTAGTGGTTTATAGTTGTTGAGTGGAGCATTTTTGGAGCATTCTTAAAAAATGAAAAGCCTCTATTTAACCTAAACTATTGGCCACAATAATGTTAAGACATATCTTGACCGAATATTCTATATTGATAATAATGCATACAGAATCAAACAAGTGCAAACATTACTATCATATGAAGATAAAAAAAGTTGATCCAATAGAGGTTTTTCGGCAACACAACGGCATCCTACGTACCGCCGAAGCTATTAAACTTGGGATACATCCCTCCTATTTGTATAAGCTTCGCGATGAAGGAATTCTTGAATCATTAGGCCGAGGTATTTTCCAACTCGCTTCCATGCCGGACTTTTCAGAACCTGATTTAGTCTTGGTTACAAAAAGAATTCCTCAAGGGGTTATCTGCTTAATCTCCGCATTATCCTACTATGAATTAACAACTCAAATTCCCCATTTTGTCTATATAGCCCTACCAAGAACTTCAAGACTCCCTAAAGCCAGCTACCCTCCGTTACGTTGTTTTTGGTATTCTAAGGATGCTTACGAAGCGGGAGTTGAAATAATCTCAGTTAATGGATTTCCTATTAAAATTTATAGCATCGAAAAAACTTTAGCTGACTGTTTAAAATTTCGGCAAAAAATCGGAATGGATGTTGTTTTAGAAGCATTGAAAGAGTATTGGAGAAAAGGTCAAACAGATCTTGATAAGCTTTATGATTATGCAAAAATATGTCGTGTGGAAAAAATTCTCCAGCCCATCATTGAAACAATTGTGAGTCAATAGTCGTGAATATCGAAAAGAAAAATCTGCCCGAATCAGTTTATAAAAGATTAAAAAACATTGCTTTAGCAAAAAATCGCCCTACCCAGGAAGTTCTTAGATATTATGCAATGGAGAGATTTTTATATCGTCTGAGTGTTTCTCAGCATAAAAGATCTTTCTTTCTGAAAGGAGGTCTAATGCTGATGGTTTGGGATCCTGAGACACACCGTGCAACTGTTGATATAGACCTACTCGCAAAAGCTAATAACTCTATTAAAAATATTTCACGAATTCTCAAAGAAATTTGCTCTTATTCTGTTCCACAAGATGGTATCGAGTTCAATTCTACAGACATCATTCTTACTGAATCTCAAGTTGAGACGGAATATACTGGCCTGTCAGTCCGTTTTGCAGCTAACTTGCATACAGCTAAGCTGCCATTGAGAATAGATATCGGGTTCAGCGACCAAATTTTTCCTGCGCCAGCCGATATAGCCTATCCGGCATTATTAGATTTTCCTTCCCCTCAACTGCAGGGATATACACCTGAAACAATGATTGCAGAAAAATTAGAAGCAATGGTGAAGCTTGGACTTGCAAACAGCAGGATGAAGGATTTTTATGACATATGGACCATACTTAATCAGTTTCAAATCAAACGAGAAACGATAGCTCCTGTTATTAAGGAAGTGTTTCAAAATAGAGAAACTATTGTTCGAGAAGTTCCGAAAGCATTTTCTGAGGATTTCTATAATACTCCGAAAACACTAGAACGTAAGCGGTAAGCGAGGCCATATCAGAGCTTAATTTTTAGGCGCCCAATTCTGAGGCAGAAGCTCATGGAGTTTGTTATAGGGATGGCCTTGGATTCTACGCAACACATCTTCAAAATACTGCCTGGGATTGATTTTTAGAGCTCGGCAAGTTTGAGATAAGGAATAAATAACTGCTGATGCTTCGCCACCACCCTCATTGCCTACAAATAACCAGTTCTTTCTTCCTATTACAACTAGCTTGAGTGCTCTTTCCGCAACATTATTATCCGGTCTGGCATAGGGATTTGCGATGTAGTTCTTTAAATAAGGCGCCAGTCCCATAAAATAGCCTATAGCCCCACTTAGCTTTGATTTGGGAAGCATTTTAGTCGTAAGTATCGCCTTCACTTTCCTCACTAATGCATCTATTATAGGTGCGGCTTCTAGTTCTCTAACTCTAACACGTTCTTCGGGAGACTCTGTTTTGAGCTTTTTCTCAATCTCAAAAATCTGCTGAATATCTAGCAATACTTCTTCTCGAAACTCAGGATCTCCGCTTTCCGCTTCTTCAAATTTCCGTCTAATATGGCTCCAGCAGGGACACCACGTCTTGTCTTTATCT
>JAPLSW010000069.1 GCA_026398435.1 Chlamydiota bacterium
AAAGTAAGAAGATCCTAGAAGGGAGACTTTAATGCGTTCGATGTAAAATAATGTTTTACATCGAACTTAGACGAAAATGACAAATTTTTGGAAAATCGAGCTTATTTCTCTCTAGAATCCTGATTCACCCACAAGTGCAGTATGCAGAGCTCTCCTAAGGCGCAACTTCTGGGTATATATATATTGGCGCCTTTATCGATATCGGCTCGTGAATTTTAAAGTAAATAGTTGCATGGATTTATTTTGGGTGCTGTGGCTTTAATAATTGTAAATATTGGTATTTAGAAGGTAAACTGCAGGGAGTTAAAGGAGGGAAGTTATGCAGATTTTTACGGAAGACCCTGTGACACCAGAAGAAGATGTACCTCATACTTCCTCGAGTCTTATCGATTCTAAAGTTTCTCAGCTCGATGATATTCTCAGTGAAAAGCTTGAGAGAGCTTTTCATAAACAAACCTCAACTTTTGTTTTGCATGATGTGGCAAAGATCGCGGCAGAGCACTCGCCTATAGATCTGGCTTATGCGGCAAATAGGCTTCCTCCCGTCGATCGTCCTATACTATTTGAAAATTTAAGCGATGTTTCTGCTAAAATTGATTTTATGAACAATACCGATAGTAGTACCCGTGTGGCTATTTTTCGCCATATTTCCGATGAGGAAACAAAGCAGCTAATTGAGCAGATGTCTGCAGATGAGGCAGTGAGTGTTCTAGAAGATATTTCTGAGCGACGTTTTCGAAGGGTTCTAGATCTTTTGGATCCTGTCAAGGCCTCCCGTATTAAGGAAATTAATAAGCACCAAAGAAATACTGCAGGAAGGCTCATGAGTAATGAGTTCTTCTCATTTCCTATGCATGCGACAATTGGAGAAGCAGCGACTACCATTAGGAATAATCCAGGCATTGGTCTTACTACTAAAATATTTGTTGTCAATGAAATGGGGGAGCTTCAAGGGTATGTCCCAGCGAGAAACCTTATTATCAATCCAGAAGATTTGCCTTTAAAGCAGGTGATGAGGGCGATTTCTCATAAGGTGATGGCTGGAACTTCTCGGGAAGAGGTGGTTGATATCGTCGAGCGATATAAAATCACTGCCCTCCCTGTTGTTAATGAAGTGGATAAGCCAATCGGCGTGATTACTTATGAAGACGTTATAGAAGCGATTGAAGATATATCTGATGAGACGATCGCTAATATGGCAGGAACCACAGAAAAGATAAGTGAGCAAGAAAGTTTGGTTAGACGTTTTTTTGCAAGAGCTCCTTGGATTTTTGTCACCCTTTGCGCTGGGCTGATTAACGTCGGTGTTATGTCTTCTTTTCAGATGTATGCCGGTGGGTCCTTGATATTCGTTCTATTTTTCGTTCCATTGATTACCGGGATGTCTGGTAACATCGGAATTCAATGTAGTACTGTACTTGTTCGTAGTATGGCTCTTGGCTTGATTTCCAAGAGTAATAGGGGTGAGGCAATTTTAAAAGAGCTTATTATTGGAATGAGCACAGGTCTTGTATTCGGCGTTATCTGTGGTATTGTCGTATTTGCTCTTGATTTTGTGGGTCTTTCTACTTTAGCGATAAGTCCGACTGTCGTCGGAATTATTGTGGGAGTGGGGCTTATGGGAGCGTGTATAGCAGGGACCATTCTTGGCGTTTTTTCCCCTCTTTTCTTTACTAAGGTAGGGGTTGATCCAGCAGTGGCTTCCGGTCCTATTGTAACTGCGTGTAATGACTTCCTTTCGATGTCGATCTATTTTTTGATTGCCATTGGTCTAGGCTCAGTTCTTTTGTAAAGGGGCTTTTGTTTTAAGCTCCTTGCTCTTAATATTTTAAATTATTTTTTCATGGAATTTAACTGACCCCTAGGGGTAGAGTTTTTGCTTCGTATACTATTGGGAGTAAGAAATGTCAGCAATCGGGTATGCAACCTCAACTCTAGAGTTTTTTCAACTAAATCAATTGCCTGTCTATCTGGAGCCTTTATTAGGCCCTGTAGCTTATCAGAAAAATTATCTTTCGGCTGTAGATGTAGAGCTCTCTTTTGAGCGTGTTGCAGATGTGGTTAGAAGGGCTCGTTTTGCTCCGATCATGTCATGCAATAGGGTTGATGGAAGAATTTCCTTTACAGTTGTTCCTTATGGAGTGCCTTCATTTTTTGCTAAGGATGTAATCGAGGCTCCTGAGGAGATGAAGGGAAGTGCTCTTTGGGATAGGATTTCAACAATTACTAGCCTATATAGAGAAGGGGCTCCGGTTGTTTGGAGAGGGAGGGAATTTCGTGATAAGCTTGAGTATTGGGGCGCTTTTGCAAGTCGTGCTTCTCAAGATCGAATTGCCCATCCAATTGTTTCTGAGGCTATAGCTAAATATCCGGCAGGAAGTGTGGCTCTCGATATTGGGGCCGGAAAGGGGGCTGAAGCGATAGGCCTTTGCGGGAGAGGTTGGCAAGTGTACGTTGTAGAAAGGTCTAGAGAGGCTATAGCCGTTCTTGTTCGCAACTGCCTGGAAATTCCAGAAACCGATGCTATGCAAGTGCAGTGTGCATGCATTTCCGAGTTTGACTTTCCGATTGGCAGGTACCATGTAGTATTAGCGTATGATGTGCTTCCTTACGTGGATTTTGCAAAAATGAAATCTATTTTCCAAGGAGTTTTTAAAAGTCTTTTGTCTGGCGGAAGGTTTGTGGGTACATTTTTTTTCACTAGACCGGGGGACCCGTTTAGTGAAGCTCGCCGTCTTAATGGAATCTATCTTCTGCCGGATCCTCGAATGGTCCCGGGTATGATCAAAGATTCAGGTCTTCTAGTAGAGACTATCCGTTACAGGTATCATGCCGATCAGGCTCTCTCTGAAGTAGTCGAATTTTCCTGTCTAAAACCGTAAGATTTTTTTTATTCTTTAGGGTTTCTTTCGAAATAAAAATCGGAAAGAGGCCCAAGTTATCTCCTCAATTTAACTGACAAAATTGTTGCAATTTTGCAGCTTCTAAAATATAGTTCCGGTATGATGATGGGGGATGTAGAAGATGGCTAAATTTACGCCTAGAACTCCTAGAAATTACGAGGGCACAGATCTTACTGTGAAAGAGCTTCGCCAGATTCTTCCGAGTGTTTTAGAGAAGATGGGAGCAAACTTTAAAATAAGACCCGATCTAGTTCTTGCCTCATGGCCTGAACTTATCGGCGAAAAGCTTTTACCAATGACGCAAGCTATATCGTTTGTCGATGGGATTTTAACTGTAAAGGTGAAAAATTCTTCCCTTTACAGTCTGCTGACTCAGCATGAAAAGCCAAAGCTAATAAAAGCTTTGCAGGCAAAGTTTCCATCTGTAATGATCCGAAATATTGTTTTTAAGTTAGGCTAGAGCCTGTCTTTTAAACTAAAGCTATAAGTCGCCGAAAGGTGACCTAACAAGGCCCGTAAGGGCTGGCAGCCGGGAAAGACCGGCACTTATAAATTTACAATAGGGAGCACGCCTTCCTTCCTCTTCTAAAGAGAGAGGTCTCCGGCGTGTTAATATGATGACGATGACCAAAGAAAATCAGTACGACGCAAGTTCTATCACAGTATTGGAAGGTTTACAGGCTGTTAGAGAGCGCCCTAGTATGTATATTGGGGATACTAACACAAATGGACTTCACCAGCTCGTTTATGAAGTTGTAGATAACAGTATCGACGAAGCACTTGCCGGATATTGTTCTGAAATCACTGTAGTTCTTCATAAGGACAATTCAGTTTCTGTACAAGATAATGGTCGTGGTATCCCTGTTGGACGGCATGAAAAGGAATCTATAAAGCAAGGGAAAGATGTTACTGCCCTAGAGGTCGTAATGACCATTCTTCATGCTGGTGGTAAATTCGATAAAAACACTTATAAGGTTTCTGGTGGTCTTCACGGCGTCGGCGTATCATGTGTAAATGCTCTTTCAAAAAAGATGCTTGTAGAAGTATGTCAGTCTGGTAAAAAATCCGAAATGGAGTTTTCTAAGGGCAAGCCACAAACCACTCTAAAAAACATGGGCGAGGCGGCTACATCAGGAACAAAGGTTACCTTTTGGCCTGATGATTCGATTTTTACAGTAATTGTGTACGATTATGATGTCCTTCTTAAACGGTTAAGAGAGCTTGCCTTTTTAAATAAAGGGATCAAGATAAATTTTACCGACGAAAGATCTGACGATAGAGCTCCGGCCACATTCTGTTATGAAGGGGGAATCGTTTCTTTCGTTGAATATCTTAATGAGAATAAAATTCCACTCTTTCCAAAACCCATTTATATTAAAGGGGCTAAAGAAGGTAGTGATGGCCCGATGGAATTTGAAGTCGCTATGCAGTGGAATGACAGCTACATAGAAAACCTCCACTCCTATGTGAATAATATCTCTACACGTCTTGGTGGTACTCACGTTTCAGGGTTTTCGACCGCATTAACACGTGTTCTCAATCAGTACATTAAAACGCATAATTACGCTAAAAATGATAAATTCTCTGTTACCGGCGATGATATGCGGGAAGGGATGACAGCTGTTCTTTCGTTAAAAGTTGCCAATCCTCAGTTTGAAGGGCAAACCAAGCAAAAACTCGGCAACGGGGAAGCGGGCTCGGTGGTTCAACAGATCGTAGGAGAGGAGCTGGCTATCTACCTAGATGAAAATCCGGTGATTGCCCGTACTATTATTGAAAAAGCTATCCTAGCCTCCCAAGCAAGAGAAGCTGCTAGAAAAGCGCGCGAACTAACTCTCCGAAAAACGGTCCTAGATAGCGCAAGACTTCCAGGTAAGCTTACCGATTGCCAAGAGAAAGACCCTGCTCTTTGTGAGATTTATATCGTTGAGGGAGATTCTGCGGGTGGATCTGCCAAGGGTGGTCGTGATAGACGCTTTCAGGCGATTCTTCCAATACGCGGTAAAATCTTAAACGTAGAAAAAGCGCGTCTTGAAAAGATTTTACAAAACACAGAAGTTGGAGCCATGATCTCGGCTTTTGGTTGCGGGATAGGAGTTGGTAATTTTAACATCGATAAGCTCCGTTATCATAAAATTATCATCATGACGGATGCCGACGTCGATGGATCCCATATCCGTACTCTTCTTCTTACCTTCTTTTATCGACATATGCCAGCGCTCATCGAAAATAATTTTGTCTATATAGCTCGTCCTCCTCTTTTCCGTGTAACAAGGAAGAAAATAAGCCAATATATCCATTCTGAAAAAGAGATGGATGAATATCTCTTAAAACTCGGTATGGGTGATGTGAAATTTAGAATGGCCGGACATAATGAAATAACACTTACTGAACATATAGAGGATCTTGTTGGCGCTATCCGTGAAGTGGAAAACTTTATTGGGTCAATTGAGCGGCGTGGTATTCCTTTTAGAGAGTTTTTACTCGCAAAAGACGATCAGGGAAGATTCCCAAGGTTCCAAGTCTCAATGGGTGAAAAGGTTAAGTATGTCTATTCTCAAGAAGAATTTGCTGAAATCAAGAAAGAAAATGAAGAAATTCAGAAGTTGCAGCATGAGGCTACTATCTCCTCAATTCCGGAAGCTGAAAGAACTGAAGAGATGCTTGCTTTTCGAGTAAAGGGTGTATCTTTTGTTGAACTCTTTGAAATGGAAAAAATTGAAGCGATGCGTGATAGCTTAGCTCGTTTCCAATTCTCCTTCGATCAGTACATCTCTGCGGATGGTAAGCTCTTTGATATTATCGAAGAGGATGAAAAGGAAACAGCCATCTATACACTAAGAGAGTGTATTGACTTCCTAAGAGTAAATGGTCGTAAGGGAATTGAGATCCAACGGTACAAGGGTCTTGGTGAGATGAACGCCGACCAACTATGGGAAACGACGATGGATCCTACAAAGCGTACGCTTTTGAAAGTAACACTACCCGATGCAGTTGCAGCGGATCATATGTTCACGATGCTTATGGGTGAAGATGTTCCCCCAAGAAGAGCCTTTATCGAGCAGCATGCTTTATCTGTAAAGAACCTGGATATCTAAGGGAGAATCTGCCACATGTCATATACAAAAGACGAAATCATATTACCAAGAAATGTTGAGGAAGAGGTAAAGGAAAGTTACCTCCGCTACTCGATGTCTGTCATTATCTCCCGCGCCCTTCCTGATGTCCGTGATGGTCTAAAACCCTCTCAGCGCAGGATTCTTTATGCGATGAGACAGTTGAACTTATCTCCCGGTGGCAAGCACAGAAAATGTGCGAAGATCTCCGGCGATACCTCCGGTGACTACCACCCACATGGTGAGTCAGTGATCTATCCAACCCTTGTACGTATGGCGCAGCCCTGGGCTATGCGTTATCGTTTGATTGATGGTCAGGGTAACTTCGGTTCTGTCGATGGTGACCCACCAGCTGCGATGCGTTATACCGAAGCCCGTCTTACCCATTCGTCTATGGCGCTTATGGAAGATCTCGAAAAAGATACAGTAGATCACATACCGAACTATGATGAAACCAAAACGGAGCCGACGGTATTTCCTGCTAAATTCCCTAACTTAATTTGTAATGGATCGTCGGGTATTGCTGTTGGTATGGCAACAAATATCCCTCCTCATAACTTTGGGGAACTTATTAATGCTACAAACCTCGTTATTGATAATCCAGCTACGACAATTGAAGAGATCATGACAGTCATGCCGGCACCAGACTTTCCGACAGGTGGTGTTATTTGTGGTTATCGCGGTATCAGAGAAGCGTACCACACAGGTAGAGGAAAGATATTACTACGCGGCGTGATCCGTGTAGAAGATATGGATACCTCAGCTGACCGTCAAAGGCTTGTCATCGATGAGATCCCTTATAACGTCAGCAAATCGACCTTGATTCAAAGGATTGCAGAGCTTGTTACCCTCAAGACGATGAATGGTGTTTCCGACATACGCGATGAGTCTGATAAAGACGGTATGCGTGTTGTGATCGAGCTTAAGCGTGGTGAAATAGCCGACGTTACGATCAACCAACTTTATAAGTATACTGACCTTCAAGTGACCTTCGGTTGTAATATGCTGGCGCTCGATAAGGGTATGCCTCGCACTATGAATATCAAGCATATGATTACTGCGTGGATAGAGCATAGGATTGATGTTGTTAGAAGACGCGCTCGTTTTGAGCTTGCAAAAGCTGAAGCGCGTGCTCACATCTTGGAAGGATATTTAAAAGCTCTAGATCATCTGGATGCTGTTGTAAGACTTATCCGTGCAAGTACTAGTCGGGATGAGGCGAGATCTCAGCTTATGGCTCAGTATACGATAAGCGAGCGCCAGGCGAACGCCGTTCTCGATCTCCGTCTCTACCAGCTTACAGGCCTTGAAAGAGAAAAGATCGAAAGTGAATACCAAGAGCTACTATCTAAAATCGCCCATTTAAAGGCCGTTCTAGCAAGTGATCAGATGGTTCGTAGTATCATTAAAGAAGAGCTTTTAGAGCTTAAGAAGCACCATACCTCAGAAAGAAGAACAAGGATCATCGCCGCAGAGGGCGAGTTCAATATGGAAGACCTAATTCCTAATGAAGAAGTGATCATCACGATTTCTGAAGATGACTATATCAAGCGTATGCCTATAGACACCTTCCGTGAGCAGCGCCGTGGTGGTCAGGGTGTGACGGGCATGGAAATGAAAAAAGAAGCTGATACTCTCAAAGACGTGTACGTAGCTTCCACTCATGACTATATTATGATATTCACAAGTCTTGGCCGTTGCTACTGGCTTAAAGGCTGGCAGATCCCTGAAGGAAGTAGACGTGCTAAGGGTAAACCGATTATCAATCTCCTTGAAGATATACAGCCGGGCGAGAAGGTAGCCGCTGTTCTTCGCGTGAAGAAATTCTCTGAAGAAAATGCGTACATTCTCCTTTGCACACGTAAGGGTGTTGTGAAAAAGACCGAGCTTAGCGCTTTTGACTCTCCAAGAAGAAAGGGTGTCTATGCGCTTAATATCGATGAAGGGGATGAAGTGATTGCAGCGCGTCTTACAAGAGATGGACAGCAAGTCATGCTCTTTACTCGTGATGGAATGGCAGTTCGCTTCGACCAAAGTCAGGTGCGCGCTGTTGGAAGAGTAGCTCGTGGTGTTCGTGGTGCTACCCTTAAAAATGAAGAAGATGCAATCGTCTCTTGTGAAGTGGTAAATGGCGATGAAAGCCTTCTTATCGTATGCGATAATGGCTACGGCAAGAGATCACTTGTAGAAGAGTTCCGTCAAACAAACCGTGGCGGCGTCGGTGTGAGATCTATTATCACAAGCGACCGTAACGGTAAAGTTGTAGGCGCTGTTTCTATGACAGATAATGATAGCGTTCTGCTCATGTCAAATGCTGGACAGACACTGCGTATTTCTATGAAAGATGTCAGAGTCATGGGACGCTCCACTCAAGGTGTACGCCTTGTGAATCTACAAGACAATGCAATACTAGTTGGTATGCAGAAGATTGAAGACCAGGAACAGGCAATTGCCGCGCCAGTAGCAGAGTCTACGGAAGCCACTGTCGTAACAGTCGAGAGAGTTCCAGATGAGAGATCACCTGAGATTTTCGATTTGCAGCCCATTGAAGACGTAGAAACAGAAGAGTAATATGCCAAATACAGGGTGTTTTCTTACATTCGAAGGGGGGGATGGTGCGGGTAAATCAACGTTGATTGATAAGCTCCATCGCTACCTAGAAAGAATGGGAAAATTAACCTTAAAGACAAGAGCTCCCGGCGGGACAAAAGTAGGAGAGACCATACGGTCTCTCCTTCTTACAAAGTCGGAGACTCCCTTAAGCGTTAGGGGGGAGCTCTTTCTTTTTCTTGCAGATAGAGCCCAGCATGTGGATGAAATCATCTATCCAGCTCTCCAGAAAGGGCAAATCGTCCTTTGTGACAGGTATAATGATTCAACTGTTGCCTATCAGGGGACAGCTAGAGGCTTTGAGCCAGTTTGGACAAGATCTCTTTGTGATTTTGCCACAAATGGACTGCAGCCTGACCTTACCCTTTATCTAGATATAGACCCAAAAATTGGCCTATCAAGAGTTGCAAATACCGGCATAGACAAGGACAGGATCGAATCAGAAGCTCTATCCTTTCATGAGAAGATAAGATCAGCCTTTCATAAAATTGCTAAAGAAGAGCCTAAACGGTTCCGCATCCTTGATGCTAGTAAAAGTCCGGATGAGGTTTTTGAGCAGGCACTTGGTATTCTAAATGACGTTCTCTAATTTAATCGGCAATCCTATTGCCAAAGAAATCCTTACTCGCCTGATCGCTAGTAAAAAAATTCCCCATGCATTCCTTCTTACCGGCCCTTCCGGGATTGGTAAAAGAAAGTTTGCCCTCGAGCTTGCTAAGGGTATTATGGGCCAGGAGCACGTTCGTAAAATTGAATCAGGGAACCATCCCGATCTTCGAATCTTTTCTCCTGAGGGAAAAAGTGGTATGCATCCGGTAGCTTCTATCCATCAGCTCCAAGACCAGATGGCCCTTAAACCTTTTGAAGCAGACTCTAGAGTATTCATCATTGACGATGCTGACAGGATGCTTCCAACTAGTAGTAATGCATTACTTAAGACCTTAGAAGAGCCTGAGGATCGCAACTATATTATTTTGATTACGAGTCAAGCAGACGATGTCATTCCTACGATCCATTCCCGCTGCCGCACGATTCCTTTTTTTTCGATCAATGAAAAAGAGCTCTATCAACTCATTAAGGAAAGATCTGATAAACCCGACCCTGAGGCCAAAAGACTCGCTTTTCTGTCACACGGTTCGATCGGAAAGGCCCTATCTCTACTAGATAGCCCACTCGATCCCAAAAGGGACCTTTTAATAGAGATTTTATCCTCTTCTTCTTTTAATGCAGTGCATCTATCTTCTCCCATCACAAAGCTCGAGCAGCTTCTTTCAGTAAAAACAGAAGATGATAGCGACTCCACAAGGTATTACATAGAAGTGGATAGCCTTTTTGAAGAGATCTACTATTGGTATAGAGACCTGCATTTACTTGCTTTGGGAGTCAGTCCTGACTTTGTATTCCATTTAGATCATCTGAATCTATTACAACAAAAAGATAAGAGCTCACTGCCCTCGCTTGAAAAGGTGGGTAAACTCCTAGAAGAGTGTCGCCTAGCAGTCCATAGAAGCATTAAGCTTAAAACAGTTTTAGAATATCTATTTTGTCAGATCACCTAGATTTCTGAATTAATCGTTGAATTTCTTCAAGAAAAGGAAGAGGCAGATCTGGGGCCTGTCTTTCAGAAAACTCGAGCTCATACTCTTCGCTGCACGTTAAAACTACAGAAGTGATTTTTTTGACAAGAGGTGGAGTTTCGTTATGAGGAGAAAAGTCAAGCGGTGTCGGATAGACATATGTAGCTCTTCGATCTTTAAATATCAGCACAGTATTTTTCCGATCAGAATCAATCGCGGTTGCTCGAAGTTGATAAATCCGAGGAGAAGCTGTTCCATGATAAGTAGATGTATAGATCCGTAGACGATCTTGAAGTGAAGCCTTAAAGAGACAGGTTCTTGCATCAGTATTTACTGTGAATACGGCCTGTTTAATTCGTTCTGTTGTAGTATTGGCCGGCATGTTGGTTTGTCCTAAGTATCTAGGTATGTTCTCCGCTATCCATGCTCTTTTCTGTACTTGGCTTGTTGTGTGAAAGGATCTTGCCATCTGGCAGAGGGATCTTTGAAGAGAGATGCTCATGTATTTACCTTTTTTTTATTGGAAAATGGTATTCGTCTCTGTCTTAACTTGCAATATGTTGCGTTCCTTTTTACAAATCTCCTCCAGTCTGAGCTATTGGTGAAAAAGCACTTGTAGTTTTAATTTCTTTGATTATTAATTTATTTTAGTTATTTAAAATTTATATATAACATGAATATTTAATCTACTATCTGTTATATATATGTTTTTGGAGTGGAAAATTATGCTGACATTTTATGCACGCAATAAAAAGTACCTCACTTTAGGTATTACAATTCTCATCGGCCTGATTATTTGGTTTTTGCCGGAGCCGGAGGGAGTTTCTTCTAAAGCTTGGCATCTATTTGCTATATTCGTCGCGACAATTGTGGGGATCATCTTAAAGCCCTATCCCATGGGTACGATTTCTATTTTTGGCCTCACAGCTACGCTTGTCACCAATACCCTTACTTTTGAAGAAGCCTTTAGTGGATTTAGCAATGATGTTATTTGGCTCATTCTATTTGCTTTTTTTATAGCCAGAGGATTTATCTCCACAGGGCTGGGTAGCCGCCTTGCTTATCTTGTGATGAGCCGGCTGGGTAAACATAGTTTGGGTCTGGGCTATGGACTCATTGCAACGGATTTGATTTTAGCTCCAGCGATCCCAAGTCTTACAGCCCGCTTAGGAGGAATTGTCTATCCCGTACTAAAATCCCTCTCTGAAATCTTTACAGGCCGCTCACATGATCCTAAAATGGGAGCCTTTTTGACACTCGTTGCTTTCCAAGGGTCGGCGATCACATCAGCGATGTTTCTTACATCGATGGCAGGTAATCCTCTTATTGCGCGCTTAGCCCAGGAGAATGGGATCGAGATCACTTGGGCTAGTTGGGCATTAGCGGCAGTTGTTCCTGGACTGATTAGCTTAGCGGTTGTTCCCTACGTACTATTCCGACTTATTTCACCCACCATTCGGAAGACGCCCCATGCCCGTGAGATGGCTCTTGAAAAGTTAGATCAGATGGGCCCGATGAAAAGATCAGAGTGGATCATGTTTGGTACCTTTATCCTCCTTTTAGTCCTTTGGATTTTTGGGCCATTATTTGCTTTAAAAGCAAGTGTTGCGGCGCTCATCGGTCTTGTCATTCTTCTCCTTACAGGAGTTTTAAACTGGAAAGACATTTTAGCAGAGGAAAGCGCTTGGGATACATTCATTTGGTTTTCTATCTTGATGACCCTTGCCGCTTTTCTCAATAAATTTGGCCTAATGACTTGGTTCAGTCTTTGGGTAGTAACTAATATATCTGGGTGGTCATGGATAGCTGGATTTATTGCTGTAAGCCTTGTCTACTTTTATACTCACTATTTTTTTGCGAGCAATGTGGCTCATATAGGCGCTATGTACGCCCCTTTATTAATCGTCTCGATAGCCCTTGGTGCTCCACCGGAGCTTGCCGCCCTCACTCTAGCTTTTTTTAGTAGCCTTTTCGGGGGCTTAACTCATTATGGCTCGGGTCCGGCTCCTATTCTTTTTGGAGCCGGTTATGTTACCATTGGAGAGTGGTGGAAGATGGGTTTTATTATCAGCGTTGTTAATATTTTTATCTGGCTTGTATGTGGGGGAATTTGGTGGAAAATTCTCGGATTGTGGTAAAATTGTTTTAATAATTAGCCTGTGAGTTTAATTGTAATTTTTAATGCCTCTTCTGGTTTTTTTCTTTGATTATTATCCTATTAAATCTGCATAATATTTAAAATTTTTAAAACATTTATTTAAATATGGAGAGGTTTAGGATGAGTTTACGTATTATGCAGGCATTAGGGTATCAGCCGTCTTTACAGATAGCCCCCTCTCCATCAAAAGCTTCTTTTTCTGCACCTTGCACTTTAAGCTTAGGTAAAATTGCTAAAATTGCACTTGCTTCTTTCTCTTTAGTTTCCGGATCTTCCATAGAAGCTAAAGCTGATTTAAGTTCTAGAGGGATTTCTATAGTGTACTGTTCTCGTGAAAAAACTCGTCCAGAGCCGACAGCTGATTTAAGTTTTCAGCTTTTCTCTGGGGATGTGGCAGCTCAGCCTTTAAGTTCAGGGCCCATTCATCACTTTCCTCATGATCTTTGCCAAAGAGCTACCCAATTGGGAGTCTACCTTCTAGCTGATGGAAGATCTGGATGTGACTTTGTGGCCGGTAGCAATAGCTCAGGAATTGGGGGTGAATTTCCAAATCCCAAGGAATGCAGGGAGAGAGTTAAAGAGATAAAAAAAGATGTTGAAGAGCAGATGCTTCGGCCTATGAGGAATTCCTGCCCCCACCGAACACAATATCACATCGAAGATGGCCACCCAATTACAGATGTCAGTTTCCATATGAGTCCAGAGAGAATGGTAGCTTGTACATCTAGCTATGGCTATATCCAAGACTCTTTTTTACACAATATCAAAAGTGCTGTGAAGCACTTAAGTAGCACGCAAATACTTGATCTTTTATTAGGAATACATAGTACAGCTTACCATGGAGATCTAGAAGGTGGTAAGTTTCGTGATGCTGAGACCCATATCGACTTTGGTCCCTTTGCTAAGAAGCTCCATAAGATGGGAGCTTCAGAAGAGGATTTTAAAACTTTACAATCTATCTATGACTTTCAGGACCGGTCTAATTTATCGATCGATCAAATGATCCCTTTTTTCTCAGATAAGCAATTGGCTGTACTTAGTCGTGTAGCGATTATTCCTCCATCTCCAACTGTACTGAAAAAATATTTAAGAGTATTTGCAAGGAAGTTAAGTGAGCGATTGGGTGATGTACTTTCGCATAAGGTAGATGCGATTACCGTTGCAGCCTGGGCCCACCAGCAGATACTAAGAATGCATCCTTTTATGGATGGAAATGCAAGAGTCGCAAGGGTTATGCTTAATACCATTTTGCAAGTGGGAGGGTATGAAGCTGTCGGCTTTCCTAGTGAAAAGGACTTTTACGACAATATGAAGGAGCCAAAGCAGTTTAGGGATTATCTGGCAAAAGTTGTCCTTTGGAACCAGTCGCAAAGATCCTCTCTAAAAGTCTAGGAATCGGTTGGCTCCGAGATCTCCTTGGAGCTTGTCGGAGATATTTCCTGCCATTAAATGCCCAGCCAATTTCCTCTAAGTATTATGCCACTTTGCGCCAAAATTTGGCGCAAATGGCGCAATAATGGCGCAATAAAAAAGGGTCCCCACCTTTACCCGAGCCAATTTAAAAAGTTTCTGATAGCTTTTTGGATGTACATTAAGCCTAATGTACATTATTATAGAGTTTTAGATGTGTATTAGAGCCTAATGTACAGTATAGACCTGTTTTAGATGTGCATTAGACTTAGATTGCACTGCCATCTCTGAAGGGAAAAGACAATGTCTAAGCAAATACCTAAAAATGAATTAGATGAGATCCTAAACATCGTGGCACGGTTTCCTAGCGGCGTACCGCTGGGGAAAATCATTGAAAGCTTAAATACCCCAATTCCAACCCGTAATCTACAGACTCGACTAGTTTATCTCGTAAAAAAGGGTCTACTGCGTGCCGAGGGTAGGGCTCGCGGGACAGTATATAAACTTCCTTTAGATAAAAAAGAAGCTCAGCTTTCTTTTAAAGAGAGTAGAGAGCCTTCCATTCCGTTGTCACCTGAGGCTCAAGAGATCCAAAAGCTAGTCACGGGTCCAATGCACATGAGAACTCCTGTCGGGTACAACATCGAATTTCTTGATGAATACCGTCCAAATGTCTCTCAGTATCTTTCTGAGTCTACTTGTCAGAGGCTTTTGGAATTGGGTAAAACAGGGGAGCATCAACCTCCGGGAACGTACGCTAGGCAGATTCTTGGACGGCTGCTCATCGACTTATCTTGGAACTCAAGCAGATTGGAGGGAAATACTTATTCCCTATTAGAGACAGAGCGTCTTCTAGAACTTAGTCAAGTTGTGGAAGGAAAAGATCTCCGGGAAGCCCAGATGATTTTAAACCACAAAGAAGCTATTGAATTTTTAATCGATACATCGCCAGATATTGGGATCAATCGGCCCACTATTCTCAATTTACATACGCTTCTTTCTAATGACTTAATGTCAGACCTTGAAGCATGTGGTCGTCTTAGAGCGATACCGATCGGTATAGGAAAATCGGTTTATCAGCCACTGGCGATGCCTCAGCGTATTCAGGAGCTTTTTCAACAAGTCGTAGATACTGCACGGGCTATTAAAAACCCGTTTGAGCAATCCTTTTTTCTGATGGTTCACCTGCCTTACTTACAACCTTTTGAAGATGTGAATAAACGTGTATCGCGCCTAGCAGCAAATATCCCTCTTATCCAAAATAATTTATGCCCCTTATCTTTTGTAGATGTTCCTCAGCAGACCTATGTAAATGGCCTTTTAGGAGTCTATGAGCTAAATCGCATAGAACTTTTGAGGGATGTCTTTGTGTGGGCTTATGAGCGTTCTTGCCTGAGGTATTCTATCACGAGAAGGGAGATTGGAGATCCTGACCCTTTTAGGATTCGTTATCGCAAGCTTATAACAGAAATTGTCGCACGCATTGTCCGCAGCTGTTTGGATAAAACAGCTGCAATTGCGGCCATTAGAGAATATGCCAAATTTTCTATCTCGCCAGAAGATCAAGCTCATTTTATCGAGACTGTAGAAAGGGATGTTATGAGTCTACATGAGGGGAATATTGCCCGGCATCGTCTTCGTTCAGCTGAGTATGAGGCGTGGCACAAAACTTGGGTCTAGCCTGTAAGCTCTAGGAATCTACTCTAGTCTTGTAAGAGCTCTGACCAGACAAGCCAGGGCTCGGTAGGCTTTTGGTCTTCTGCCGCCCAAATAGCGCCAAGAAGCGATCTAAGGAAGGCGTAGCCTTTCATTAGAGTAGGATCGGCTCCGAGGTCCCTTTGGAGATCTGCTACTTTATTAAAAAAGCTATCTAGCGATGGTTTTTGGTCGAGGGGATTTAGGAGGTAAATTGCTGTTTCAAATTCCAGCGGTCCGATGACCCCTTTGGGATCTAGACAGACCCAGCCTCTGTGAGATTCAAGGATATTTTCATGGTGCAGATCTCCATGAAGTAAATAGGCATTTCTTGGAATGGCAGAGAGTTTTTTTAAAGTAGCTTCGGCTTTATCTTGCAGCTTTTTTTCTAAGAGAGAATGGTTGGGGATAATGCTTAGCCACTCTTCGAGGGTAGGGTAGATTAGTCCAGGATCTGCAAGTTTCGGAAGAGATTTTACTATGTGGCTAAATATCTGAGAGGCTTTGTGCTCGTCATTAATTTCTTTCAGTGTCGTGCCAGGAATGACTTTTTCAAGGACTAGCACTTGGGTTTTATCGTCTGAAGCAACAAGAGCTACACAAGAATCTGATGCAAACAGAGACAGTGTTTGTTTTTCTTGAAAAAACGCCTCTTTTTCTACTACGTGCTTGAGGATGACCGGTTTTTCTTTGTATATACCTGAATAGAGATAGGGAAGTGGGGTCGGAGTGAGGTCTGTCACCTGTAATTCTAAAGAGGCTTTTGCAATATCGTAGCTCATTAGCGAAGCTTGCCTGCCCAACCGAGCTTTGTTCTTAAAGTAGAAAAGTAGTTCCTTCTAAAGAGGCTGACGAGTTTAAAAGTATTCGGCGCTCTTACAATTTTAAAAACATCACCAGTGGAGAGCTCAAAACTTTCCAACCCATCGGCACATATTTCAATAGGGTCATATTCACTTAAGTACTGGATCTGGATCTCTTGGTTGGGCATGAGAACAATCGGACGATTTGATATGGTATGGGGGCTTATCGGGGTGATCACTATAGCTTCTAGGTCGGGACTTAAAATAGGACCGCCAGCAGCGAGCGAATAGGCTGTCGAACCATTTGGTGTCGATATGATGATCCCATCTGCTTCAAAGGTATTCAAATACTGCCCATCAACATGAATGGCAATCTCTACAAGACTTGGGTTTCTTCCTCTGTGTATAACGATATCGTTCACTGCAAAGCAAACATCTTTGCGGGAGGATTCCCCTTGGATAACTAGCCTCTCATGGATTTTATACGCGCCATTTATTAGGTCTTGTAGACTTGGATAAATATCTGAAAGGGGGATATCTGCCATAAAACCTAAATGGCCGAGGTTGATTCCAAGTATTGGGGCATCCAAATGCTGGTATTTATGTGCTAGGCGAAGGATCGTTCCATCACCTCCCATAGAAATTATAAAATCAACTTTCTTTCCCTTTACCTCAGAAATAGGCAACGCATTAAGACTTGTTGCTAGGTCGTCTTCTGCAAAGACCGTCACTCCATGACCTTTTAAAAAATCAGAAACGCTTAAAGCAAGAGCATGAGAGTGCTCTATAGATCTATTAGCAAATAGGGCAATAATCATTGACTGTCCGCAGTTACTAGGTTTTTTTCTAGGTTGAATGCATCTACTAGGCGGGCCATGATTCTATCGGGGCTTAACCCAATTTCCTCTAAGATTTCTTTATGGCTCCCTTGTTCTATAAACATGTCAGGAATACCGAAATTAGCCACTGTAAGGTGATTAAAGCCGTTGCGGACAATGAAGGAGTTCATAATAGATCCCAGACCCACTGCAAGGGAATGTTCTTCGATGGTGATCACATGGGTATGAGAGGATAGGACTCTGCAAAATAATTCGGTATCAAGAGGCTTTACGAAGACGGGGTCAATGACGGTCGCTTGTATTCCAAAAGACTCTAAACGCTTTGCGATCTCTAGAGCCGTATTGCACATAACACCGAGTGCTATAATTGCGATTTGTGATCCTTCTTGGAGGATATCGGCGACTCCCAGGTCTCTTTTTTGTAGAGGGATATCGAGATCCTCTGTTGCCATGTTAGGATAGCGAATCGCCACCGGCCTATTCCAAGCAAAGGCACTTTGCATCAGCTCTTTTAGAAGCTGCCCATTTCTTGGTTGGCAAATAACCATATTGGGCATCGCATTTAAAAAGCCTATATCATAAATGCCATGGTGTGTCGATCCATCAGGACCGGATATTCCTGCTCTATCAATTGCAAACACTACGGGGAGCTCTTGCAAGCAGACATCATGGAATAGGTTATCGAGCGCTCTTTGCAGAAAGGTAGAGTAGATAGAGCAGACGATTTTTAGCTTCTTATTATAGGCAAGGCCTCCGCTAAAGGTCACGCTATGCCCTTCAGCAATTCCTACATCAAGGCATCTGTCCGGATGCTTTTCCATGAACTCTTCAAGGCAAGATCCGGCAGGCATTGCAGGGGTGATAGCGACAACTGTGGAATCTTCTTCAGCCATCTTTAAAATGTGTTTTCCAAAGACCTGAGGAAAGGTAGGTTTTGCATTGGGTGTAGCATGAAACTTGCCAGTTACTTTGTCAAAAGGCTTGCAGCCGTGATAACATATGGGGTCGTTGATCGCTGTTTCCATCCCTTTGCCTTTTACGGTCAGAACATGGAGCAGGATAGGTTTTGGGCTGTTCTTAAGAGCCTCTAAAACATCAATCAGTTGTCCTATATCATGGCCATCGATCGGGCCTACATAGGAAAGACCAAACTGCTCGAAAAAGGGGGCTGTACTAACAAGATTTTTTAAGGACTCTGTAACTTTACCACTCTGCTTTGCAAGAAATCCACCAACGTTTGGGATTTTAGCAAGGAGGTGCTGCATTTCACTGTAGAGCTTGTTAGATGTCGGATTGCTAAAAAAGCGGCTTAAGATATTACTGATGGTGCCCACACTTTTAGATATCGACATATTGTTGTCATTTAGTATGACGATGAACTTTTTCAGCTCTTTAGGGATATTGTTGAGGGCTTCGAGAGTGAGTCCACAAGTAAGGGATGCATCACCAAGTATCGGAAGAATGTATTCATCTCTATGAAGAAGATCTCTATTCTTTGCGGTGCCAAGAGCTAAAGAAAGCGCCGTTCCTGCATGGCCTGCTAAAAAATGGTCATGGGGGGATTCTTTAGGATGGGAAAAGCCACAAAGACCCTTGAACTGGCGGATCCTGTTAAATTTACTTTGCCGACCAGTGAGCAGCTTGTGGGGGTACGACTGGTGGCTGACATCAAATATGAATTTATCAAGGGGTGAGTTAAACACCTTATGCATGGCAATAGTTAGCTCAACGATGCCAAGGTTTGAGGCGAGATGTCCACCCGTAATGGCAAGTGTATCGATGATCTTTTGCCTAATTTCTGAGGCAAGAGTTTCAAGCTCTTCTACCTTTAACTCTTTTAAATCGGAAGGGGCTTGCACGCCGTGTAGAAGGCTATCCATTTTCTAGTCCCGGCTTTTAAGTGTTGAATAGGTGCTCGGAGAAAAGTCTTCTGTTTGCGCAGATCCAGAAGTAGAAAGAGCTAGATCTCCTTCTCGATTTTTAATGAGTGTTTCGATCTTTTGCTCTGCTTGAAAAAGTCTCTTGTTGCAAAAGGAAATCAAACTATCCGCTTCTTCATAGAGACTTAAGGAATCTTCCAAAGACTGTTTTCCTGAATTCATCTTTTCCAAAATTTCTTCGAGTCGGGAATATGCTTCTTCAAATGTCAGTGTGTTTTCTTGCGTCATAGTTTTATTTCTACCTTTACTTGGAGTTGTCCATCTTGCAGGAGGATACGGAGTCTTTGCTCGAGAGCTACATCTTTAGCGTTAAGAATAACTGAATCATTTTTTTCAGAAAAGAGAATGCAGTATCCCTTCGTTAAAAGATTTTTTGGATTTACAGCTTTTAGGTGGGAAATGAGCCTTCCATAGTTTTCTTTTTTTGCTTTTAGCCCCAAAAGAATCTGGGAATCAAGCCTGTTTTGGAGGGATTTTTTTTCCACTAAGGCTCCCTTTTTTTGGAGTTGGAGCAGAAGGGCAGTATATATTCCTTTATCTAGCTGAGTAAACTTTTCTTTATACGTCTTAATTTGGTTCGTTGGTTTAAGAGCGGATGTCTGTTTGTGTTTGGCTTCAAGATACAGCTTTTTTTGCATGAGGAAGTTATTTATTCCAGTATCCATCACTTCCTTCATTTCATCGATATCTTGGAGCCTTTTGGAAAGGAGATGATAAGGAGATCCGAGGTAGGGATGCTTCTTAGCGCTTGCTAGCTGTCTTTGGGCATTTTGGAGCTTCACTCTAAGCATTTGGGTGAGCCCAGCTCCAGCTTTAGCTAAAAAGGTAAGCTGCTGGGCTTTTTCAGCCATGCAGATTTCAGCGGCTGCAGAAGGCGTTGGCGCCCTGACATCTGCTGCGAAATCGGATAGAGATATATCGGTTTCATGACCAACAGCCGATATGACCGGAATTCTCGATTTTGCAATTGCATTGACTACAATTTCTTCATTAAAAGCCCACAGGTCTTCAAGACTTCCTCCTCCTCTCCCCACAATGAGTACGTCACAGAGGTTATGTGCATTGAATTGCTCTATCGCCTTTGCAATCTCAAGAGCGGCACCTTCTCCCTGAACTTTAACAGGATTTAGGATCAGATGAAATCCCTTAAAGCGTCTTTCTAAAACATGAATAATATCTTGGATAACAGCCCCTGTGGGGCTTGTTACCACGCCGATGGTTTTAGGGAAACGGGGCAGAGGCTTCTTGTTTTTGGAATCAAAAAGTCCCCGAGCCTCAAGTCTGCTTTTAAGCTCATGGAGTTTTAAAAGGAGGTTGCCGACTCCGATATAATCCACACTCTTTACAATGAGCTGGTAATTCCCTCTTGGGGCATAAACAGACAGCTCTCCCTGTACTACTACCTGATCTCCTTCTTTAGGAGGTCGAGTTAGGGTTCTGGTTTGACCCTTAAATAGGACAGAGGATATTTGCGCTCCAGCGTCTTTCAAGGTAAAGTAATAGTGCCCAGAGGTCTGGAGCTTGATATTACTTATTTCCCCTTGCACGCAGATGTAGGAAAATCCTGTTTCAAGGTTTTTTTTGATTTGCGCGGTAAGTTCTGTGACTGATAGGGCTTTCATAGAAAAAAAGGACCTCGTTAATTATCTTAAGATCTTCAAGAAAAGCCTTCTTTTCTACAAGGAATCTTTTCTATCAAATACTAAATTTCATATATAGATAGAGACATTCAGATGATCATTTTAAGATGAAAGGTCTAAGAGTGGAGTTTCTATTAATTTCTTAATAAGTTCGGTAGGTGGGGCGTATGCTGGAGGACGGCAAACTACAAGGTTTCCTCCTGCATCGTGTATTTTTTCTGGAAATAGTGAAGTGGAAATGTGCTTGTGTTCGATGGTTTTGTACCCATCGCAAGCTTGAATTAATTCTGAACTGTGGCGGTAGTTATACGTAGCAAATACCGATATTTTTTTGTTGGGGAATTTTTCTTTTACCTTGCGAACAGCAGGGGCAAGGTCGGAATCCCTTGTCAATAGAAAGGCATGATCGTAACGATCTTGATAAGCGAGATCGAGTAATGCTAGAGCCAGATTGACATCTGTTTCTTTTTCTTCGTGACTGACCCATTCTGCACGGCATTTTAAACATTTTTTAGGTTTATTTTTGAATTGCCCTAAAACTGGTGTTATTCCTTGAGAAGAGAGCGCTTTAATGTATTGACGGTGCCTAAAGTAAGATTCCGGTTTCCAGGTTGGATAAGCTGAAAAGAATAAAATTTGAGTAATTATTTGAGATTTTGCACGAACCAAGCGACTAAACATTAGCCTTAAGTCTAACCATTTAAGATGGGGTTGTTTCAATGCGTCCAAGGCGTGGTACATATTAAATCCATCGACAAAGCAAATGATTCGTTCGTGTTCCATTATTTCACTCCAAAAAAAACCACGGATACGGAATCCGTGGTGGCCACATGGACGTGCCATATGGGATGCTTACAGTCTTACGTATAGCAAAAGTAAACATTAATATTCTATTAAAAGTAAAGAATTGTCCTAACAGGAATCTTTTTGAGGGGAAAGTTTAAAGATATTTACTTGATGTCCATGGAATACTGCCGGTTTCCAGACTTGCATTCCGACTCTTTCTGCCACTTTTTCTGAAGAGACGTTTTTTGGATCAATGATGGAGACGAGATGATTGATTTTCATCGTAGCAAAAGCATGCTTTGAGATCGCAATGGCAGCTTCTGTTGCATAGCCTTTGCTCCAATAATTAGGGTGGAGCCGGTAGGCTAGCTCTACTTCTTCTATTCCATCGATAGTTTGAGATATAAGGCCCGCAAGGCCGATGAATTCCTTTGTGTCTTCCAAGAAAAGAGCCCATAGACCGAACCCGTGAGATTGGTAGTGGCCGAGGATCCTTCTTTGAAAGTATTCCTCAGCCAGTGCCTGGTTCATGGGTCCTGTTAGAGAAAAGCGCATGACTTGGCTGTCTGCCATTAAATGGGCAAAATCTGGAAAGTCAGAGGAGGTAAAATCGCGTATGAGAAGACGGGAGGTTGTTATTTGCATGTCTTATGCTAGCACGATGCAGCAGAGAGTTTCAATAAACTCTTCACCAACTTCTTGAAATATGGGTTATAATCCGCAGAATGTTCCTTTTTTTGATAGATTCTGCGGGTTTTAGCGCTGCACTTGTGGGTGAATCAGGATTCTAGAGAGAAATAAGCTCGATTTTCCAAAAATTTGTCATTTTCGTCTAAGTTCGATGTAAAACATTATTTTACATCGAACGCATTAAAGTCTCCCTTCT
>JAPLSW010000012.1 GCA_026398435.1 Chlamydiota bacterium
CCGTTCTGAATAGGGAATGATGTCTTGGTGCATCGCTTGCGCTTGCCATACGTAATCTTGACCGATCCTGCCAAAATTGGGAAAAATATACGTTCCAAGTCCAGTATGACTTCTTTGGGTTACGTCCCCTTGCAAGCTGAGCCTTTGTCCAAGGCCTGCCATGTTCCTATTTTCCCAGCCGACAGTAATACCCGGGCCGTAGTATGTTTGGTAGCTCACACCGATGTTTATGCTGCGGTGGCGACTTTCGGCTACTTCCACATGCATAGGAAGTTCTTCATCGCTATCTAGTTTCTCTCCATGTGTTATGATGACGGAGCTAAAAAGCCCAGAGTCGACAAGGGCTTTTTGTGTTTCATCGACATTTGCGCTGTTATAGGAGGATCCTTGCTTCCATTCGAGCTTTTCTTCAAAAAATAGGGGTTTTACCCGTTTATTGCCTTCGATGGTAAGGGGACCAAATTTGGAGAAAGGGCCGGGACTTACCTCGAGTTTGATCCTGACTGTTTTGGATTCCCCATCTACTACGATTTTTCTATCGGTAATGGATGCCAGGGGATATCCACATTCGGATAGTATCTGCAGAATCTTTAGTTCAGCAGATACTTCCCTCTCTGCGTTCATCGGCTTATTAAGAGTAATCCCTATATTCTTAAGCTCGATTGCAGGACATGCGTTTCCCTCTTTTAATTCCTTGATATCGATACTAAACTTTTCGATTTTATATACAGGGCCGGGATCGATATTGACAATAACGACAGCTATCTCAAAGCCCTCTTCTACCTGGATCTCAACTCTTGCTTCATAATATCCGTAGGCATGGAGTACTTTGAGAATCGCTGGGATATCCGATTCTGCTCGATATCTCACAGCATTGATCGAATCGGGAGGTCTTTTTTTTAGGGTACTTAGTTGCGTTGAAGATTTAAGAGTTTTCACAATGGAGGTATCATCGATCCCCAGGTATTGGACTGTATAAGAGGTGCTAGCCTCAGCATAGGATCCGATGAGAAGTAGGAGGAATAAGAGTTTTTTAAGCAAGAGGTCCGACTTCAATGTGTCTAAAAATTAGTAGCTATTTTGTGTAATTGGCCTTGAATTATGCAGGAAAATGTAAAAAAGCACACGGGAGAGTTCTTATTTGGATAAATTGGAGCGTAAAGAAAAAATGGCTTGTCTGTTTTATTTTTTAGAGATCAAGGCTTAGGCTGTAGGCATTTTTTATCTGTATTTTTTAAAAAATATTTTTCACGCATCCTTAGATGATCCTATCTATCTGATAAACAACATGTTAAATGGTTTGCAAAATAAGTGAGGCAACTCTTTCCTTGCTAGGATGATAGAAAGGTGGAATTCTTTCATTACGAGAAGGAAAGGTTGAGTTGATACTTTCCTTGTAAAAAGGAAAGTAAGCCATCAATTCTCCGTCGATGTCTAATTTTACCAATCGCTGCTACTTAAAATAGAAAAAGTTTTGCCTCATGGCGGATTTTTTAATAAATCCGCATCTTGTTGTATTCTTTTGCCGTATTTCCTATAACGGAGCCAAAAAAGAATCAACAGGGGTTTTCTCATGACCGTTAGAACTAAAAGTGAAAAAGTCTATATCGCTTCTTGCTGCGTAATACCCGGAGGAGTCAATTCTCCCGTTCGGAGTTTTAAAGAGGTAGGAATCCTTCCTATGGTTGTGAAATCGGGTAAGGGGGATACGATCTGGGATGTCGATGGGAATCCCTTTATCGACTATTGCATGAGCTGGGGAGCTTTAATGCTCGGTCATGCAGAAGACTCTGTCGTAGAAAAAGTCATAGAGCAGATGAAAAACGGCTCCTCTTTTGGGATTACGACAGAAATTGAGGGGATGTTTGCTGAGAAGATTACTTCTCTTATTTCCGGTATGGATAAAATCCGCTTTGTATCCTCTGGCACAGAGGCTACTATGAGCGCAATACGTCTTGCTCGTGGGTTTACCGGAAAAAATACGATACTAAAATTCAATGGAAACTACCACGGCCATGTCGATAGTCTACTTGTCCAAGCAGGATCGGGTGTGGCTCTTTTATCTCAAGCCTCATCCATGGGCGTGCCTCAGGATGCTTTAAGGCATACAGTATCCCTTCCTTATAATAACGTGGAGCTTGTCCGCTCCTTTATCCAAAGTAGAGAAGATATTGCAGCAGTCCTATTAGAGCCGGTAGCGGCCAATATGGGCGTTGTTCCTGCAACTCAGCAGTTCATCGATATGCTCCGAGAGGAAACGGAAAAAAGAGGGATCCTTCTCATCTTTGATGAAGTGATCACAGGATTCCGTGTGGGGCTCAAAGGAGCTTCTGAGCTCTATGGAGTTGTGCCTGATCTTTTTTGCTTTGGGAAGATCATCGGGGGAGGGCTGCCGGCAGCCGCCTTTGGGGGTAGGGCTGATATCATGAACCATTTAGCACCACTTGGTGGTGTATACCAAGCGGGGACCCTATCGGGTAACCCACTTGCTATGCAAGCGGGTTATGAGACGATTAGTCATTTGGAAAGGCCTGGCTTTTATGAGGCGCTAAATAAGAAAGCAGATCTGCTTTTAGGGCCGATTCAGGATCTTATTACCGATCGATCTTTACCTATCCAACTACAGCGTGTAGGCTCGATGTTCACCCTATTCTTTAGCCCGGTTCCCATTACCTGTAAGGAAGACAGTGTGCATGTAGATGTGGCCAAATTTACAGAGTTTTTTCAGTACCTATTCCATGAAGGAATTTATATGGCACCCTCTCAGTATGAGGCAAACTTTGTGTCTATGGCACATACAGTGGATCACCTTGTAAAAACACGCGATCGGATCTTAAAATTCCTTTCTGCCCTATAGGATATTTTCATGCTCACAAAGATTTTACGGTATGTAGGATGTCTCTTTTTACTATGTGCCTTTACAATGCCACAAGCAGAGGAAGTTTTGACTCTGCAGCAAAGGCTTGCAAGTTCGATCCATTATGATCCTTCAGGCAAGAATCCGATTGGGTATCTTCGTCTTGCTAAAGACGCCCCGATCCAAGACTCGACCTATCTATATGTAAAATTTGCCATCGAAGAATTTAAAAAGCTGAAGGTTCCTTTTGTCGTGCTTGATATCGACTCTCCAGGAGGAGAGGTCTTTGCGGCATTAAAAATATCTTCGGAACTTAAAAAGCTCGATACTGAATTCCATATCCCCGTTGTCGCTTTTATCGATAACTGGGCCCTATCGGCCGGAGCTTTACTTGCCTACTCATGCCGGTATATCGCGATCACAACTGATGCGAGCATGGGAGCTGCCGAACCCGTTATTATGGGTGAGGGGAAGATGGAAAGTGCCTCTGAAAAGATCAACTCCGCTCTTAGGGCCGAGTTTTCCAATACGGCGAGTTTTTTTGGTAGAAATTCACTAATAGCCGAGGCCATGGTGGATAAAGATATTATCTTGGTAGAAAGAAAAAATAAAATTATTCGTTTAGAGTCCGAAGCCGATATCATAACATCCGGTAAAACACCGGATGTTATGATATCGAGAAAGGGAAAGCTTCTCACCCTTGATGCAAAGCAGATGATGCAGCTAGAGGTTGCTGACTTTGAAATTCCTTATCAGACTCTAATACCTATCACGGCAGAAGAAAAAGCAAAGGGCTCCTGGCCCTTTGCCAAATGTCTCCTATCAAAAGCTCCTTTTTTTTCAGCAATTCCTGAGGCGGATCTCTACGACTATCATAATAGTAAAATCGATTTTTTTGCATTTCTGTCCAATCCGTTGATCTCTTCTCTGTTAATGATGGGCCTTATGATCGGTATCTATGCAGAGATAAGTCATCCGGGGTTTGGGGTCTTTGGAGCTCTGGCTCTTTTCTGTTTATCTCTTATTTTATTATCAGGATTTGCTTCCCAGGCAATTGACTGGCTAGAGATCATAGTACTTGTTGTGGGGGTGGCTCTTTTAGCGGTGGAGGTCTTTCTTATACCGGGCTTTGGTGTCGTGGGTATTTTGGGGATTTTATTAATGCTTGGCGCTTTATGTTCTCTACTTCTTCCCTCACTTCCAGGTGTCAGTTTTTCTTATGATGTAAGCCAGTGGAGCCTTTCTGCTGTAGAGATCGTAAAAAGGCTGGGATGGCTTGTAGGGACGATTCTCCTATCTGTTATCGTTATATCGATAATTAGCCGGTTTATCTCTAGAAGAAAGATCGTACTAAAACGTTTAGTTCTAACAGGGGAACAGGACACAGGTGATGGCTATATAGCAGTGCCAGCTGCCAGCTCCCTGCCAGGCATTGGGCAGGAAGGTATTGCTTACAGCTCACTTCGCCCTTCCGGAAAAGTTCTTATCCATGGTATCTTGCTAGATGCCCAGGCAGAGAATTTCTTTATTGAGAAAGATACTGAAGTGGTCGTCTGCCGGTGTGAAGGTGGACGAGTCGTCGTACGAAGTAAATCAAAAGGCCTAAAAAAATGATCCTCTATGCGCTGCTTCTAGCTCTTCTTGGTCTATGTTTGATCTTTATAGAATTTTTTATGCCGGGAGGAATACTTGCAGTCCTCGGCGCTATCGCCATACTCTCAGGTGTTTTCCTTTTAGGACTCATGGGCCCCGGATGGGGATTTGCCTTTGGGTATCTCACCGTATGTGTGCCACTTATTGCTGCGACATGCTATTTTGCGATCCATAGGATCAAACGATCGGGCAAGAAAGACTCTTTCTATCTCTCTCGTGATCAGGAAGGATATGTATCAGCATCCCTTGATCCGAACCTTATAGGCAAGAAGGGGATCGCAACATCTGATCTAAAACCCTCAGGTCATATTACCGTTGATGGAGTCCCTTACCAAGCGGTATCTGAAAGAGGATATATAACCCAAGGCTCTGAGGTGGATGTGATTGCTACAAAATCTGCCTACCTCATCGTTAAACCAAGTAAGGAATAATTTATGAACAACCCTCTTATAGCAACTGTAGACACAGGACTTGGATTCACCGTCATGATATTTGTCATAGGGATCATTTCCCTGATTCTTTTCATGATGATGGCTAAATTTTTAGGCCTATGGTTTCAAGCCTTCGTATCAGGCACTCCGATTTCTCTTTTTAACATCGTAGGGATGTCCTTAAGAAAGATCCCCTCACGTGTTATTGTAAATGCCTACATCAACCTGTTTAAAGCAGGTCTTAAAATCGTCTCTGTCGCCGATTTAGAAACTCACTTTCTAGCAGGGGGTAATGTCTCTAATGTTATTAGAGCTCTAATTGCTGCAGAAAAAGCCAATATTCCTTTGACATGGAGACAAGCCACTGCAATTGACCTAGCAGGAAGAGACATCCTCGATGCGGTGCGTACATCGGTGAATCCTAAAGTGATCGACTGCCCAGATAAAGCCCATGGGGAATATATCACTGGGGTCGCTCAAGATGGTATCCAGCTTAAAATTCGTGCCCGCGTGACTGTACGAACAAATATCCAACAGCTAGTCGGTGGCGCTACAGAAGAGACGATTATTGCCCGTGTCGGTGAAGGTATTGTGAATGCCATCGGCGCTTCCGCAACACACTCAGATGTACTCGCCGCTCCCCAGCGTATTTCAAAGCTTGTGCTCGAAAGGGGCCTTGATGCCCAGACAGCCTTTGAGATCTTATCGATCGATATCGCCGACATCTCCGTCGGAGAAAACATTGGAGCGCGCCTAAGAGCTGACAAAGCAGAATCTGATAAGCAGATTGCGCAAGCAAAAGCGGAAGAAAGAAGAGCGCTTGCTGTTGCCATGGAACAAGAGAACGTAGCTAAAGTGACAGATATGAGAGCTAAAGTTGTGGAAGCCGAAGCGCAAATTCCTATGGCTATCGCTGATTCGTTCAGAAAAGGCAACATCGGGGTGCTCGACTATTACCGTATGAAGAACATACAAGCAGATACCGATATGAGAAAATCGATCGGTAGCGATCCTCACAGCTCATAAGGAAATTTATGGAAATTAAAGACATTTTAGGTCTTGCTTTTACTTTCCTTTTTTTGATAGCGTTCCAATTTTTGGGACGCTCCAAAAAAAAGCCCCAGCCGGTGCCTCTCCATGAGGCCCCTCAGGCAATCCCTCGTAAGAAAGAAAAAGTGCTCACCAAGAAAGTAGCTTCCCAAGTTTCTCAAAATAGAGCCCTTGGCATGCAGCAGAAAAGCTCTTCTTTTATAAGGGATTCAGCGGCCTATGATATAAAAATAAAACAAGCGCCCTCAGCTCTAAAAACCTTTCTACACGATAAAAAGTCGCTTCGTACAGCTTTCATCATGCAAGAAATTTTACAAAAGCCCTATGACTGATATTAAGGATCGGTTTATTGCTATCCAAGAAAAGATAGAAAAAGCGGCTACACTCAGTAAGAGATCTCCTTCTAGTATCACACTCCTCTGTGTATCCAAATATGCTGACCTTTCCCAAATAGAGCAGGCTTATGCTTTAGGCGCCCGCCATTTTGCAGAAAGTCGC
>JAPLSW010000079.1 GCA_026398435.1 Chlamydiota bacterium
TAAGCAAAAAGATACAGGGTATATCATTACCACAGGTCCAAAAATAAGAGATTGGACTAAGTCTGCTATGGAGAGGGTGCCAGGCACATCGGTGACAACGATGGGACCTATCCACAGTCTACGCGATAAAGCAGTGTAGTCACAGATCTTAAATCTTAATCTTGAGTGTGATGATGTTAGCCTTTCAGCGATTCATCTTTTTGACAGCGCGGAGACCCCATCCTTCAGGTTGGGGAGGAAGCGCTGCTCACATATTTTAAGTAATCCCACCCATCTTTACTTACCCAGCCCTTTTCAATTACCACTCGAACAATACGACACATTTCTGGAAAAAACTCACTTTGATACAATCCACGTTCATCGGACCAATGATGGCTATACCATTCCCTAAGATACGTTTCAAAATCAAGTCCTGTAGAAGATTTGAACGTCTCTGGCTTAAATCCTGCCTCAAAAATCAGATATATCTTCTCTTCATCACTAAGGTGGACTGCTGATTCAAGCTCACTTCCGAAAGTCACACCAGAACTAGGCGTTGCATTAAGAACCTGAAGCACTTCTTTAGCAAAAAGTCTATCTTCAGACTTTTTACAAAGCACGCTCCATGTTTCATAAAAACGAACTACAGGTTTGTCTTCTTTTAGCATATGGAAGTCAGCGAACTCATTTTCAATAAACACATTCCATCCCCCTTGAATTAAAGCAAGGACCTTAGGCAAATCTCTTGCAGAAAGGGCTTCTGCCATACCTGTTATTCCCATATTCACCTTATAGAGAGAGGTAACCTCTCCGGCTAATCTCTCATCAAAAATTCTACAAGAGCCAAATAAACTCGTTGCAAATACTCTATGTGTTGTGTAATTAGTCAATGGAGGTCTTTTCTCATAGTATCTTTGAAAGGGCTTTAGTTCTAAGGGAAGTTTTTGCATGATTTTGACAATATCTTGCGGATGCATGAGATCATCTTTACTGAGATCAATCCCCACCTCTTTAAGAATCGCTTGATCAAGGCCTAAATAGCTTAAGTCTATAGGTGTAATCCCTTGCTTATCGGGGCAATTGTAAGAAAGGCCTCTTTTAATAAGTTCCGCTGTAAGTTCTCCGTGTCCTGTAAAAACTGCCCAATGAAGAAGCGTCCACCCATTGTTATCACATACAGCGAGATCCTTAGTGTGGGCCACAAGAATAAGTGCAATCGACCGTAACACCTTATCTTGAACACGACCTGTCCACTTTGTATCTAGATTCCCTAAACATGTTTGTAAGGCAGTCTTACCATCGACCATCTTGTCTGCATCCGCCCCATTCTGAAATAAAAACTCAATCTTCCTATCAAAAACCCGAAAGTGATGATCTTCCATCCTCCTCACATCTGAAAAGAGAGGATTCGCGCTGTTTACCTTGCAATGGATAGACTCAAGTAACTTGGCTAGTAACTCAGAGGACTTAAGATCTATACCTGCTTCAATCAAAGCTTTAATCAAAACTTTCTCTATCCGAAAGTAAGGATCAAAATTGATACTTCTTAATAAAGCTAAGGCTAGTGTATCTGCATTTAGTATAGCTTTTTTCTTAAGCAGCTCTTCCGCAATGCCTGGATAACCCACGCTTGCGGCTATATCAAGAGGCGTTCGTTTATAGAGATCTAGTGCGTATTTTGAAGCTCCCTTGGCAAGAAGAAGTTTCACAAACTCCTTGGGTGGTTCCTGCGTAACAGGGAGGCGAATCCCTCTATAAGGATCAGAGCCGGAAAGATAGTGAAGTGGAGTTACCCGATCACAGGCCTCTGCAACTACCTGTTCTGGATGTTTGTCTAGATAGACCTTTAGTACTTTTAAATCGCATGCATCAAGAGCTTCGAAAATTGATTTGGGCTCTTTTGAACACCAACGTACGCTTCTCCCTGCTAAAAAAGAAACCGGCGCAAAAGATCGAAATCCTAGAGACACACAGCGATTCAATACAGTACTAATAGACATCCTTACACCTCTGGTTATTTGTAAAGATTTTATAAAGCAACGTGATTAAAAAGCCAACTTCGAAGATTGGGAAGGAACTCTTATTTGGCGTACCGAAATAAAAAATTCCAGATCTTTCCTAAGGTATTAGAATTACGATGTAGAATCTGATTTATCGGGTTATCTAGCTATTTACAGATTATTGGTGCATTGAGCTTATCTGAACATAAGCCCCTAAAAATCAAATAATTAAAAAATTCATTTGCAGACAATTGACTTTGTACATAAAATAGTGTACAATCAAGTGGAGAAGCAGTGAAAAAGCGGGATCTAGAAAAGCAGATGAGTGAATATGGCTGGCATTTGCACCGGCATGGTGGAAAACACGACTACTGGACTAATGGCGAAATTTTCGAATCAGTCCCCAGACACAAAGAGGTGAATGAAATGCTTGCGAAAAAGATCTTAAAAACTGCTAAAAATAACCCTCCTAAACAATAAGGTGATCTATGGAATTCGAAGGAAAAGTCTGGAAAGACGGTAAGTTTTGGCTCATCGAAGTTCCTGCATTAAACGTAATGACACAAGGAAAAACAAAACGAGAAGCCTTAGAGATGGTTCAAGATAATGTATTTGAGCTTATAGAGTGTTATTTCAAATCCGAAATGAGCAAAAGCTTTGCTATTTCTGTAAATGAATATAAAGAAGGCATAATTGGAATTGCCGCTAGTGATAATAAGCTTTTGCTTGCTTTATCCTTAAGAAAGCAAAGAGAAAAAAGTGGCTGTACCGTGAGAGAAGCATCCTTTCGTCTGGGATCGAAATCTCCTAATGCGTATGCGCAATATGAAAAGGGAAGAACAAATATTTCTCTAGATAAGTATGAAGCGCTACTAATGGCTGCAAATCCTTTTGAACAACGTCACCTTAGGATAGCCTAAATGCAATATCCTAGCCTTCAGTAACAGGCTTTAATGCCGCTGTATCTTGGTAGCTGTCTCTGATAGAAGAAACCACAAAGCACCAGATAACAAATAATCCGACATTTACCCAAGAAAGAAGAGCCACAACTGAATCAGAAAAAAAGATCTGCAGCGCCAAAACAAAAAACGAAGCAAATACCTTAGCTCCCCTATACATAAATACATCGATAAGCGCTTTAGCGCGGAACTTCTCTTCCATTTTGAGCGGAATATAAAGCATCTCTTTAATGACATTAAATAAAGAGAAGTCAAAACACTTGATTGTCAAGAAGGCATAAGAAATTACCCCAAATACTGGGTAGACTACAAAAGCCAGTCCATTTAAGCATAAAATGGCAGGAACCATAAGATGGGTTTTAAACTTGCCCAAATACCGGATAAAAATAAAGATCCCGATGAACTGGAAACTCATCGTGAGTATATTGCCAAAGGCAAGTAGCCTTCCAAAATACTCTGTTCTTATGTCCTTTTCCGGATACATCTTTTCTAAATACGTATTGAATTGAAAGTCGGTGATCGTCGCTGTCATCTGCATGAAGGTGACCATTAAGAGGATCGCAAATAGCAACTTAGATTTTGCAATTAACGCAAAAGACTCCTTTAAAGAAGAGGCTTTTTTCATATCGTCATCCACTTTCCTGTCTACTTCTGCACTATGTTTGATGAGCAAATAGTAGCTAGCGGCCAGCAGCAGATAGATCGGCAGCGTCGAAAAAAGAAGGTTTTCAGATCCCAGCTTTACCGCAAAATAGCTCGTTGTAATACTTCCCGTAAATCCACCGAGAGCTCCTATCCCAAAAAGAAGGCCATAGAGATACTTTGCACTACCCTGCTTTACCGTGGAATGGATCACCGACCATAGGAGCTGAAACATCAGCATCACGTAGATATCTTTCCAAACATTAAAAAAGAAGGGAAGAATAGAAATCTCACCCATGTAGATGCCAGCCAGACTATTGATTGATGCAATGGTAGCACCAATTACCAAAAACATCTTAAAACAACCAAGCTTTGGCAAATACTTGTTATAAAGGGATACAATGAGAAGATTAAAAGGGATACTTACAATCCAAGCATACGGAAACGCCTTAGCGCCGAACCCCTGGATAAAAAGGGAATTACTTACAGGGCGTATGATAGCATAGTCGGCTGAAATCAAAAAGCTGCAAAGCATAGCCGCAAGAAGGAACATCTTTTCCTTAAAGGAAAAAAGGGATGCTTCTTTACGGATTTTTGCTAAGGGGCTAAAGGTCATGAAAGTGATGCTCCCATTTCCCTTTTGGAAGCAGATAAGAACTCTCTTAAAGCTTCTGCATGAGCAGATTTAATATAGACCCAGCTTACTGAAAATGGGGTAACAAGCAATTTCGAGCATTCTGTAGCGTCAACGATCTCTGCATTTTTCTTAAGCACGGGGAAAGATACTTTTCTTTCTATAGCTTTATTTTCGATGTGCCACTCGATATCTCCTTCTAAAATAGCTTGGCTGGCAGCAAATTTTTGCATTTGCTCTTCATCAATATATTCGGGAAGCTCAAGACTTAAAAATCTACGACTCCGATCAAAAAGACCTTTAGCATCTTCATGAGACAGAGCCCCCTTGCTAAATTCACTTTCAGCGGCAACGAGAATATTGCTATCTGTCATGGAAAGGTAATCGGAAAGATTTTCTAGGGGCTTTAGCTCATCGTAGCGGTATTTCATAAAACGAGACATATGGAAACTATACGCTTTTACAGAGGGGTATTGGTAGACTCTTTTATGCATGAAATGGCGGGCTAGCAGTAGAGCTTCACACGACTCGATCCCATTTTCTTCAATGCCAAGCACCAGCTTGTTATTAGCCTTGTCAGGAAGGATGCGCAGCATCTCAATTAATTGATGATAGTCAAACAGGCCATAGGACAGTCCTGTGCACTTAGAATCTCTAAGAAGATAATCGATACGGTCTGCCCCAAAAAAATCTCCAGTGATGACCTGTGTCATCACCTTTTCCCTGTCTGAAAAAGGCTTTTCAGACAAGGGATGAGAGATCTCTTTTAATTTCTCTTCTCCTAGAGCCACCTTGATCACATCGCATCGGGGTTCTTTAGTGGGATACTTCTCTTTAAGCTTTTCCCATACAGGATCTAGCAGGGAACTTTCTAACACTTTTAGAGTCCATTTTTCATGGCCTCCTTTACCGAGGAGTCTTTTTTCTCCTAGATGGGAGAAAGGAAGATGCCCTAGATCATGACAGAGGGCTGCGAGCCTGACTATCTGTCTCCAGTAGTCTGACTCCCCTTCTGACTCTAGTTGTTTTGTAGCGATCTGATCGTAGATTTGGGTAGCTACTTCCATCACGCCCAGAGAATGCTCAAAGCGTGTATGGGTCGCCCCGGGATATACTAAATAAGTTACCCCGAGTTGACGGATATAGTGGAGCCTTTGGAATACATGAGAATCGACAAGCAAAGCTTCTATCTCATCTAGTTTAATAAAACCATGGACTGGATCGAAGATTTTTTTGTAGACACTCATCTTTAGCCCCTATTTGTTTGTGCTATCAGGTCTTGGTTTGCTTTCCATCATGTAACTCATAGATACTTCGATGAATTCTGCTTTCCTTTGGAGCTCTTTAATACTTTTTGCTCCCCCGTAGGTAAGCCCGCTTCTAAGACCACCAAGAAGCCCTGTCATAAGCTGCTCGGCGCTTCCTGTAACTGGACCCCAAAAGTCAATCCCTTCAGCCACTGTCTTGTCTTTTAAACCACCATAGAAATCTGTCTGAAAGTCTTCACTTGCCTGACCGCGAAACTTCCCTTCAAATCCAGAAGGTGTTGTGGAGCTTGGCCTTTTAGGAGCGGCACTTTCTTTCGTCATAGCAAAGAGCTTGCCTATCATCACAGTGCTAGCTCCGGCAGCAAGCGCCAAAACAACATCTCTACTTGTTCGGATTCCCCCGTCAGCAATTAAAGGAACGCGAAGCTTTTCCGCCGTTTTTGCGCAATCGTAGATTGCTGTAAACTGGGGCACGCCAAAACCTGTAACCATACGTGTTGTGCAAGCAGCGCCAGGGCCCACTCCCACTTTCACAGCATCAGCTCCGGCATTTACCAGATCATGATAAGCCATAGCAGTACAAACATTCCCTGCGATAACATCTTTATCTGGATGGGTTCTTTTTAGTTCTGCGATAAAACCAAACATCCGATCGGAATGACCATGGGCAACATCAATACAAACACCCGCAGCTCCGGCATCTAGGAGGGCTCTTGTTTCATCAATTTTTAAAATGCCACAGGAAATAAAGGTATTTTGGCCATATTTCTTAACCCATTTAAGCTGGGTTTCAAAAGGGGTAAATCTATGGAAAATCGGCATTGATCCAGCCGCGAGCAGAATATCGGCTAGCTCATCACCAATGGCTGTATCCATATTTGCGCAAATCAAAGGAATCTGCATTTTTCGATTTTTAGTAAGCCAGGTCTCTAAGGAAGGCTCAGTTCTTGAAGGGACGTTGTTAAATTGCGGCACAAGCGCCACATCATCAAATGTATAGCCTCTACGAAAGCTCATGGGATATCCTCAATTATTTTTAGTGTAAAAGGTAAATATATCCTAAAACACTATATAAAGGAAAAAAATAGATCTTCGGTTCATGAGAATTTTTCAAAAAAAAATTAAATATTTTTAAGTGTATTTGCAACAAAAGCACAAATCGGTATCCTAGAACTTATGAAACCACAGATATCAGTTACTATTTTAGCAAAAAACTCTTCAGAAACCATCGAAGAAACCCTTATTTCAACAATAGGTTTTCCAGAGGTCCTTGTCTTAGATACGGGATCTACCGATGCGACAATTGAGATCTGTAGCAGGTATCCCCATGTTAAAATTTTTTCTCATCCATTTGAAGGATTTGGTCCCACACACAATATTGCCTCCTCACTTGCTACATTCCCCTGGATTCTATCCCTTGACAGTGATGAGGTTCTCACCCCCAAGCTCAAAAATGAGATCCTTTCCCTATCTCTAGATTCCAGGTCTGTTTACCGAATTCGCCGCCACAACTTCTTTAGAAAAAAAAGGATCACTAGTTGCAGTGGATGGGACCCAGACTGGGTAGTAAGACTCTATGACAAGACACAAACTCAGTTTAGCAATGATCAGGTGCACGAAAAAATCCTGACCTCTGGAATGAACATAGTTACCCTCATCCACCCGATGACCCACACTCCTTATCGGAAAATTTCTGATTTTCTCCAAAAAATGCAATCGTATAGCACCCTATTTGCCGAGCAAAATAAAGACCGCAGGGAAGCAAGCCTCCTAAAAGCCTTGGCTCACAGCTGGCTTGCCTTCGTAAAAAGCTATATCTTTAAGCGGGGCATTTTCCAGGGTTCCGAGGGGTTTATCATTTCTCTTTATAATAGCCATACAACATTCTACAAGTATCTAAAGCTCTCCGAAAAAGAATAATTCAATGCCTAAGCAAAATAAATCAATTATATTTTTGACAAATAATAATTTAATTTGTAAAAGAAAATTAAAGGGAGCAAACATTATGCTAACATGGGCCGTTATTTTTTTAATTATTGCAATAGTTGCCGGATTTCTTGGATTTGGCGGAGTTGCAAATGTAGCATCACAAATCGCTAAGGTATTATTTTTCTTATTCCTTATCTTATTTGTCATATCTTTAGTGTATTCTTTCCTGCCGCCTCACGTGCCCGTTCCTCCTTCGATTTCCCCTCCAACACCCTCCGGTTATTAAACTAGATCCTTAAGGCGCATTGCTGCGCCTTAAGGGCTTCTTCAGTCATTTTTACTTGTTGCTAATACTTCCAATAATTTCCAATTTCAATCTTAAGTTATTCAATTCCAACCACAAAAAATCTACATCATCTTTTCATACCCTTTAGAAAAACCAAATTAAAATTCTTTCGATATATTTACTGTTTTTAATAGTTTTATAATTATAAATAAAAGACCAGGGGGAGCATAATACCGATACAAACACAACTTACCTGGAGATAACTAATGGTTTCAGCAGTAAATCCTCAAACAATTTCTTTTGCAGCTCATTGGGACGCTAGCAATAGTTCATTACAAGACACATTAGCTAATAAAGTAAGCAAATTTTTCCTTTATCATTTGCATAGACTCGCAATTAAATTAACTCTGCCAGCAACTGGCATTTCAAAAGAAAGAGTGCAAGCATCCAAAACTGACTTTGTTCAGAGTGTTCTTGCTAATCAATTTGAAAGAAAACCTATAGAAATTACCACACCAGATGGAGTTAAATTAAGAGGAACATTTCTCCAGACTCCCGGCTGCGATACAAATGCTTCTGTTACGATTTTTGCAAATTCTAACGCAATGTTACATACCGAAGGTGGATTTGATGATGTGATTAATTATGCAATGGAAAAAGGGGAAAAATGCAACTTCATCCTATTCGACTATAGAGAATGTGGAGAGTCTGAAGGGACCGCGATTATGGCTAAAGACCTCGTTGTTGATGGAGAGAGTATATACCAATTCGCAAGAGATCAGCTAAAAATCGAACCTAAGAACATTCATATGATGGGATGGTCTTTTGGCGGTGGTGTTACAGCAAGAGTCAAAGCACTACATCCAGAATGCACAGGAAACTATGTAAATGACCGCTCATTCACAAGTATTATTGACGCTACATATGAACTGTTTGACAAAGGATTCTTCGCAAAAATCGCCTGTGTATTATTACGATTTCTCGGCTGGGAAGCTCTCAATGCAGGAAATGCACTTCCTAATATACAAGGAAGAACGCTTATCAGCTACCATCCAAGAGATCGAGTAATTAGAGGCACAGCTCAACTTGCGAATTCACCTAATGCTAGACCTAATGCTAGAAGGAACAATATACAAATACTTGAGCTCCAAGGACAGGATATTTCCGTAAATCTATGGAGTGGTACTGGTGACCGTATTCAGAATTTTCATTGTCATCCCCTTTCAAGAATAACACAAGCAAATGGCCATAAAGCTATCGAAGAAGTGGCTGAGGTATTATTTTCCACAGTACCAACTGCAGCACAAGTACTAGATAGAGTGGACGCTCGAGCACCATCCCCTATGGATGTTGATGAAGTAGAGCGCCAAGAAGCACGATCCCCTATGCTAGTTGATGAATAATTAATAACCTATTAGTTTGATTCTTAAGGCGGATTTCTCCGCCTTAAGGAATTTTTAAATCTCTTCCTGAAGATTCTCTAAGAACTACCCAAATAGAACCTAACTTCAGTTTTTAAGAAGAATTAACTATTTAAAAATATTTACATGCCCTTTCCTGTTAATGTAAAATTTAAATTATCACACCTTCGAATTAGACGTGAATGCTTATATTAATCCGGCATGTCAAATGCTGAAAACACAATAAATATTTAATTTTAAGTTCAACTAAATTCAATAAAATGATATAATAGTAACATGCCTTACTTAAATCGGAATAAACAATGGTTTCAGCAGTAACCAATCAAACAATTTCTTTTACAGCTAAATGGGATGCTAGCAACAGCTCTTTACAAGACACAGTTGGCTGCAAAATAAACAAAATATGCCTCTATTTTTTGCATAGATTCGCTATGGGGAAAGTTCTGCCTGCAACACGCATTTTACAAGAAAGAGTGGAGAGATCCAAAATCACCTTTGCCGATAACCAACTTGTTAATCGATTCCAAAGAAAACCTATAGAGATTACCACACCTGATGGGGTAAAATTAAGAGGAACATTTCTCCAGTCTTCCGGCTGCGACGCAAGTGCACCCGTTGTTATTTTTGCGCAGCCAAACCCCATGTTACATACCGAAGGGGCCTTTTATAACATTCTTAGCGATGCACTTGATAAAGGTAAGCAATGCAACTTCATCCTATTCGATTATAGAGAATGTGGAGAGTCCGATGGGACGGCTATTATGGCTAAAGACCTCATCGTTGATGGGGAGAGTATCTACCAATTCGCAAGAGATGAGCTAAACGTCGAGCCTAAGGACATTCACATGATGGGATGGTCATTTGGCGGGGGCGTTACAGCCGGTGTAAAAGCTATGCATCCTGAATGCACAGGAAATTATGTAAATGATAGGTCTTTTACTGGCATCCTTGAGACTGTATATGAACTGCTTGGCAAAGGGTTCCTTGCAAAAATTGCCTGTGTAGTATTGCGATTTCTTGGATGGGAAGCTCTCAATGCAGGTAAAGCTCTTGAGAGTCTCCAAGGAAACGCTCTTATCACCTACCATCCAAATGACTACCTAATTAGAGGCGCAGCTCAGCTGCGCAAATCCCCTTATGCCATACAGCCAAATATTCATATTCTTGAGCTGCAAGGTCAGGAAAGCGACGGCATTCAGAATTATCACGCACACCCCCTTGCTATAATAACGCAAAATAATGGCCGCAGGGCCATTGAAGAAGTGGGAGAAATGCTATTTTCCGGAATACCAACTTCCCAAGAACAAGACCTGCCGGGAAGGGAATTTTCGAGTGCCACGAGAGAGCCTACAGTCGGTTCTTCTGAAGGGGATGAAGATTCTTCTGAGTGGGACACTCTGCTTGAAGTTAGAGTCTAATCTAAAATATTACCTATTAAAAAGCCCAATTAGAATGTCATCTGTATAGAAAACCGCTGTTTTCTATACAGATGGGCTGCGATGTGTATAGAAAAGCTCTGTTTTCTATACACATCAAAAAAACCTTAAGAACCATTTGCTCGACTTAGCAGCTCAACTAGCTGAGTATTAATAAAATAAATTTCTTTACCGAATTTCATCTTGGTCATAAGTCCTATACGAGTAAGCTCATTAAGATAGCGGGTCGCGGTAACTCGGGTAAGACCTAGTTCCCTTTCTATAAAACTGGGTTTTGTATAGGGGTGCCTAAAAATAGCATTTAATAAATCCTGGCTATAAATTTTAGGAAGATCCCCTCTCATCATTAATTTATGATGCAGCATTAATTTTTTTATTTCTTGAATCAATCGAGTAGTTTGGAAAGCCGTGACTTCTATGGCATCTAAGATATAATATATCCATTCTTCCCAGCTGCCCTGGCTGCGTGTAGTTTGCAGCAACTGGTAATAGCTGCCTTTATTCTGATTAATAAATCGTGAGAGATAGAGAACCGGACTGTCTAAAAGACCTGCTTTAACAAGATAAAGAATGTTAATAATACGTCCAGTCCTCCCATTGCCATCATAAAAGGGGTGAATACTCTCAAACTGATGATGGATAACAGCCATCTTCACAAGAGGATCGAGATCGCTTAGCAGGTCATCATTAATAAATTTTTCTAAGTTATTCATTAAATCCAGAATCTGCTGCAAATCTTGTGGCGGAGTGTATACAGTCTCACCGGTTCTTTCGTTCTTTAATTCTGTGCCATGAAGTCTTCGAAAGCCTGCGTTATTTTCCTCCAAAACCTCCTGGATCTGTAAAATACAATTATTGGTAATCAGCCCCTGTTTTTTTACCTCTTCATATCCATACTCCAAAGCCGCTACATAATTATAAACTTCTTTAGTAGCAAGCGTAGTGAAATGTTTTATAAAAACATCACTAGTATATAGTTCATCTCGGGTAGTGATGATATTTTCAATGGCAGAGCTATCTTTCGCTTCTTGGAGAGAAAGTGTATTAATCAAAATATTTTGATTGGGAATGATACCAGTAACTCCCTTCAATTCTGCAAGAGCTCTATGGGCTTTAGCCAATTTCTCAAGGACCCTTTTGGTCTCTAATTCAAAGGGAAGTGGAAGTGGCAGTATAGTATAGTCCACAGATGTACTCCTGCTCTTTTAGGGGTATTTAGAAATTTCTACTATAGGTATACGGGCTATAGAATCTCAAGGAAAAATATATATACTAGAACAAAAGTCTAAAACTGGGTACTTGGAGAAAAAAGGGGTAGAATAAGAATTAAATTTTTGAAGATTTTTCAGGGATTGTAACTATGAAGATCGAAAGGATAGCGGTAGTCGGATTTGAACCAACGACACCTGGATTATGATTCCAGTGCTCTAACCACTGAGCTATACCGCCGTCGTAAAAAAAAATAGCGGGGGAAGGATTCGAACCTCCGGCCTTTGGGTTATGAGCCCAACGAGCTAACCACTGCTCCACCCCGCGACAAGTGCGCTGCTTAAGAAGTCGAAATACTAGCATACTGAGATAATTAATCCCAAGCAATCTTTGCTTTTTTTTTATTTTAGTAGAGCGCTCTCTAAAATAAGGCTAGATTCTCTCCATGTTTTGTCTATGGCGCCCTTCACTTCCTCTCTAAGAACTAGGCAATGCTCTCTGAGCACTTTTCTCTCCAATGGACTTGAGATATACGAATGCACGGCACCATAGATTTCATCTATCGTGACCTGCTTTCCGGAACCTGAGAGCTTTACAAGATCACGAAGGTCTCTTTGATTTTGCATGTAGGGGCCAAAAAAAACAGGAACACCAAGAAGGATCGGCTCAAAAATATTATGCCCGCCTACCCGATCGGTAAAGCTACCACAGACAAGGGCTAGATCTGCAATCTGATAACAGGAAAGAAGAACCCCCATAGCATCGATAAGAATCACACGGGCGCTTGATTTTTGCCCTCTTTGTGAATAGAGGCTATAACATATTCCCTTACTTTGTAACAGAGTCTGTACCTCTGCAAAGCGCTCAGGATGTCTCGGAACAAGTATGAGCTTAAAAGATGGGTAAGTATCCCAGATTTTTTCAAGATGAGAAAGGATTTGGTCTTCCTCGGGATCGTGCGTAGAGCCGGCCGTTAAAACAAAATCGGAGGGTTCTATACCGAGCTCGGCGCGGAACTCATTTTTTTGTGATTCTGAAAATAGAGGTAAGCAGGCATCAAGCTTAATGTTACCCGTAACAGAAATCTTGGAAGTTGGGGCTCCTAGAAGCTCAAAACGAAGAGCATATTCAGAACTCTGCACGCAGATCTTGTCTAAACAGCTAAGGAACCTGGTAAAGAAAAAACGAACTTTTTGGAATCTATTAAAAGACCTTTCTGAAAGCTTGCCATTGATAAGAAGAGTTTTAGCCCCTCGGTTTTTTGCTTGATAAAGAAATTGGTACCAAAAATCGCTCTCTGTTAAAATGACGACATCCGGCTGGATCCTTTTCATGAGCCTTTTCATCGTCCAAGAAAAATCTACCGGAAGATAAAAATGAGCATCGGCTGACGGCATACTTTTTTTAGCTTCCGCCTGGCCGGTTTCTGTAACTGTTGAAATAACAATTTTAGCTTCAGGATACTTCGTTTTGATCTTTTGATAAAAAGGGATAACAGCTCTTGTCTCCCCCATAGATATCGTATGGATCCAAATGACTTTCTCCCCTTCCTTTTTAGTAAAGGAAGGAAAGACAAGTCCCAAACGCTGGGGCAAACTACTTTTGTATTTACCAAGCCGAATCCTCTGCAAAAGAGCAAAGGGAAGAGCCAGGGTAACAAGAATGCCTAAAACACAGTTGTAGAGCAGGCTAAATACCATTTATGCAACCACTATGTTGATAAGTTTGTTCGGAACAAAAATCACTTTTTGGATGATTCCCTCTCCCACATGTTTTGCAATGTTTGGTTGGTCCTTAATAAACTGCATGATCTCCTCTTGCGATTTATCTTTTGGAAGCTCCCACTTGCCACGCAACTTGCCATTGACCTGAACAACATACATGACCATATCATCGACAAGATAGGATGGGTCAATGGTTGGATAAGGAGCAAAGGAGATCGTATCCTTCCCTCCTAAATGCTGCCAAGCTTCTTCGGCAATATGGGGAGCAAAGGGATACAGCGCTTGGATGAACATTCTAAGAACTTTTTTAGGATAGACATCGAGGGCGGTCATGTTGTTCATGAATTCCATCATCTTGGCAATTGCTGTATTGTATTGCATAGCCTCTATGTCTTTTTCTACATAATGGGCAACGCGGTGGCCTAACTTTAACGCTTCTGGAGTTTCCTCTTCAGTGACTTTATCTGAATAAATCATGTCATACACACGGTTTAAAAACCGTTTGCAGCCATTGACTGCATCTGTATTCCAAAGTTTTTCTCTGTCGAAGGGACCCATAAACATTTCATAAAGTCTTAGAGAGTCAGCTCCGTATTCTTCAAGAATATCATCCGGGGTAACTCCGTTGAGCTTGGACTTAGACATTTTCTCAATCTGCATAGAAAGCTCTTCGCCTGTTCCCATATGGAGATATTTATCCCCTTTAGACTCCACTTCCTCAGGAGGAACGTAGCCGCCGGAACTTCTTTGGTAGGATTTAGCAATTACAAGCCCTTGGTTGCGCAGAGTCTGGAAAGGCTCTCTTGTGCTTACAAGACCAATATCGAAAAGAACCTTATGCCAAAATCTTGCATAAAGAAGATGTAGTACCGCGTGCTCAATACCCCCAACATACATGTCGACCGGCATCCAGTAATTTTCGATCTGTTTATCCCAAGCCATCTCATCATTACATGGATCACAAAATCTAAGATAATACCAGCAAGACCCAGCCCACTGTGGCATCGTATTTGTTTCTCGCATTGCTTTTTTACCAGTCTGCAGATCTACTATGCTTACCCAACTAGAGACTTTAGCAAGGGGGCTTCTTCCATCAGAACTTGGCTTAAAATCTGTAAGTTGCGGAGGGCACAGCGGAAGTTCACCGATATCGAGCGTTCTCTTTGTCCCATCTTCAAAATGAAGGATAGGAAAGGGCTCTCCCCAATATCTCTGCCGAGAAAAAATCCAATCTCTTAATTTGTAATTAACGCAGGCCTCCCCTTTCTTGTGAGAGACGAGCCAATCAGTAATGGCTTTTTTTCCCTCAGATACAGTGAGGCCATTAACTGTTAAGTCCTTACGGGAGCTATTTATCATAAGACCTTCTATTCCACTCCAGCAAAGTTTGCCTGATAGAACTTCTTGCCGAGCCTCTTCTTTGCTTTTTAGAGCGGGCGGCTCGAACTCAAGACCGGGATCGATTACCACATGAATCGGAAGTGAAAATTTTGTAGCAAAAGCAAAGTCTCTTTCATCATGGGCGGGTACGCCCATGACAGCGCCTGTACCATAATTAATAAGAACATAATCAGAAATCCAGATAGGAACTTCCGACTCTGTAACAGGATTTATCGCATAAGCCCCTGTCCACACACCCGTCTTATCTTTATTTAGATCAGTTCTTTCTAAATCACTTTTCGAAGAAATTGATTGTTTGTAATTAGTAACAGCTGTTTTTTGGGTATCTGTTGTAATGATATCAATAAGAGGATGCTCGGGAGCCAGCACTATATAATTTGCTCCAAAAAGTGTATGGGCGCAGGTGGTAAATACGGTAATAGGGCTACCTGTTTTCTTTTCGAAAAAATGAATCTTTGCCCCTTCACTTTTACCAATCCAGTTGACTTGTAATTTTTTGAGGTTTTCTGGCCAGTCAAGGAGATCTAAATCTTTAAGAAGGGCCTCGGCATATTCTGTGATCTTTAAAATCCACTGTTTTAAGGGACGCCGTTCAATCGGATATCCCCCTTCCTTAGATTTACCATCATCTACTTCTTCATTAGAAAGAACAGTACCGAGTGCCGGACAAAAGTTCACCATCATCTCCGCTTCATAGGCAAGTCCCTTTTCATAAAGCTTGGTAAAGATCCACTGGGTCCACTTATAGTATTTCGGATCGCTAGTGGCAATTTCCCGATTCCAGTCATAGCTAAATCCAAGGGATTTGAGCTGGCGCCTATAGGTATTGATATTGGTTTCTGTGGTAATCGAAGGATGGGTTCCGGTTCTGATGGCGTATTGCTCAGCGGGAAGGCCAAAACTATCCCATCCCATGGGATGGAGGACATTGAACCCCTTTTGTCTTTTGTAGCGAGCAAGGATATCAGTTGCTGTATAACCGGTCACATGACCGACATGAAGGCCCGCTCCGGAAGGATAGGGAAACATATCGAGAACATAATATTTAGGTCTTGAATGATCGACCTCTGCGCGAAAGGTTTGATGATCCTCCCAATATTTCTGCCATTTTTGCTCAATGCGCTCGTGGTCGTACCTTGGCTTATCCATAAAATCCTGGCCTTTCTGTGTAATTTTTTAAGAAGGAACGATACCAGGAAGGAAAAATTAATGCGAGACTCCATTCCAAAGAAATTATTCATCACCTAAAAAAACAATTGATGTAGTAGATTTTTATTAAATTTACATAAAGACTTTATTAAGTTTAAAGTTAGGGGTTTACAAGTAAATCACAAAAATCATTCATTAATAGAAGGTAATCATGACATCACCGAATACGATCCACTCCGCCCCCTTAAGCTTTCAGATCGCTTCTACGCTAACCAGCTGGACTATAGATTCTCGTGAAAATGCTGCTAGACATCCTTCAATTGCGAGCAAAAGTCTGGTGATTCTAACAACTGCCACAGCTTGTGTGGGAGCCCCAGTGATTATTTGCGCCTCCGTTGTTGAGGCTGTAGCCTCAGGGATTTTAGGAAGCATCAGCGCTGCGGCTCATGGCTGCCTCGGCGCTAGATCGATCTCGCTACACAGATTTACCATCCATAGCCTATCCTATGCAGTAAACAGCCTACTTGGACCCATAGCGTTGTATGCAACGCTTATCCCCGGTAGCTCGACTAAACATTCAACGATCCTCCCCCAATTATTAATGGGAACCTATGCCAGTAGGATCGATGAATGTGTAGGCAATTATTTTGATACAATGGCAAATCGAGGAAGAGATGAGCGGCTAGCCTCTTCTAATGAGCTATACAAAGACCTGCTTCGCAGGGTGACGCACGCAATTAAGCAAAGCATTTCTCCAAGTGACCATGCAGGCCATCTACATCTGGCTCTATTTAAAATGAAACTTAAAGAAAATAATATCGATATCGACTCGCAAGCTCCTCTCACAATCACTAATATACGAGAGATTGATTCCGAGTTTCGCATTGCCAAAGAATTGTGCCTCAGCCAAGAGGAGATCCCAGATCATCTTAGAGACAATCCCACCTATTTTCGAGAGGTGCTTGCAGAACTTGTTGAAGCAGCTACTCCCTCCATGACTTGCGAAAAACTTGTAGCAATGATACGAAACTCTGAAGGAGTTTTCTCCTTTGATTCTGTAGAGCAGAGGGAGTCTGAAGAAGCGGCCGCTAGAGATGCTGCTACTGCAAGAATCTATCATCACCGCTTATTTCGAGAAACTGCAGGATACTCCCCATCAGAGGAAATCTTAACGATCATGGCTGTATTGGATTTACAGCCACGAAGAGAGGCAGATATTGCCCCCATAGGAGCTATAACCGCAAGAATCCCCTCTTCTAGAAATTATGAAGAGCAACTACAAAATCTCGTTCGAGCAGCCTATACAGTCGCCCATAGAGATATGCCCGAACTATTTTTCGTAGAGATTCAAGATACAGATAGAGAGCAAAGAGCTCAAAGCTCTACTCGGCAGCAAAGAATTGCTAATGGACGGGAAAACCTATCTACGATGAGTGCATTTGACAGCCTTGCCAGGTATACGCAATATTTAGAGATTGCCTGTGGCACACAAGCAGTTCCCTGGGGCCAGTATCCTGAAAGGCAAAGACGTATCGAATATGCAAGGGGGATTTTTAGAAATCTTCTACCCAGTGATAAACAACTTCTTATCACAAAACTTATTGCAGGGGATCAAATCGATTCTGCAATAAGCGCCCTACCTGAAGATAGAAGATTAAGAGTGCAAAACCTTATACAGCAAATCAGCCTCCTCTCTACTAATTTTACTATGCCTTTAAGAGATGGAGATGACGGATATGTTAAATTTACTCCAAATTTCCGAAGAGTTGAGGAATTCTTAGCTACACTTCGTGATAGCTTCAACCAAAGCTATTTGGAAATCGCACAGTAAGGCAATTTAAGAACCTTTAGCGATGTAAACTAAAGGTTCTTGGAAGTGTTTACTTCTTATGGAGGCTCGCTCTGCACCCAACCTCTCTATGTAGATACGGAGGTTTAAGAAGTCCGGCTAGATCGTCTTTTCTATCAGAATCACTGTAAAATTCAGCGACTACATAGTTTGCTGAAGATTCTAAAAATGCCAAATTATCAAAAAGATGATCCATTCCCCAACTTATATCTTCATCACGACCATTGAGATGAGCTACATCCCTTGCTAGATTTTTAAAATCCGCTCGATCCATACTATGTACAATACTTCGTACAAATCTCTGCATAGAGACGTATTCAGGAAGTGCAGGCAAAAAATCGGGATAATCGACAAATCCGTTTAGCACATCCTGCAATTGTTCCGGAGATACAAAGGGATGAAAACTTAAGCTTTTGGCTAGTTCCACTCTTTTACGTAAAAAATTTACTCCAACGATAACGGTAAGTACTGCATTTCTCGTACATGCCGGATCTGTTAAAAGATAAGCTCTTCCAAAACCTACTCTTTCTTCAAGTTTTACACATCCGTACTTTTTACCGATTTCGTGACATATCCAGTCTTGCAAGGTGACATCAAGACCTTCGAAAAATTCTTTTGCTACTGCATTGTGAGCGCTTATAACCTCACTAATTTCCTTCACTCCAATTGGAGTAGTTAAAATTTTAGCTAAACAGACAAGCGAAGCAACATCTGTAGTCTTAGGTATGCAGTCTGCTTCAATATGGATAGGCTGAGGAGCTAGATCTCTTTTCACATTGCCAACTGCATTTGAAAGACGGGGTATATCTCGCTCTTTTGAAAAAGACTCCATTTTAGATATGAGACGCTGGGCTATATCCTGCAGCTGGGGAGTAAAGTGACTGATCAGCTCTATCTGCTCGCCTCGAAGATCTCCCACTATGCCACGCAAACCAGCAGTAATTCCTTTAATCTCCTTCTGAAGTACCTTGAACTTGGTAGCTTTAAGTCCTGAAACTCTTAAAGCAAGAGGGGCTATCGCATCTGATAATTCACCATAGAGCGGATGAGAAGAAAGAGGTTTAACTGAGCCGTCTAACGGAGCTAACTGCCACAGCTGCGTTGGAGCCATAAACTGTACTGATAATGCCATAAATAACTTCCTTGTAAAATAATAATTTAATAAAATTTTAATAATAATTGCTCATATATATAAAATAGATATTTTGTTATAATTACTAACAATAAACATCATACTAACTAAAGGTTTAATATGTGCGCCGTAGAGATCAGCCACTGGTCAACTAATTTAGCGCTTTTGGAAAGAGTCCCTGGCCGCAAGACATCCTTACCCTACACCTCATTTAATCTAGTTAAACCTACAGATGCTATGCGACTCTTGAACCTTACTGCGCATATTTCCGCGGTAGTCCTGGATACAATAAAAAAACAAACTTTAAGACCTCAATCTGCCACAAAAAAATTTGCTATTGATTGCTTGAGAGTACTTCATGATTATAGAGATCGCCTACTAACAAATGCAATTGCGATTGCAAGAGATCCAGCGCTTCTTAGACAAATAGAATCTGGATATACTGATGCAAAGAGCTATCTTCGTATGACTGAAGAAGATATTAGAAAAGCTTCACTTATAGCCTCTAAGTATTTTGTTGTTTACAAGCCTATTTTTTCACCTACATCTTTACTCAGTGATCTTAAAAAATATCGATCAAAAACCCTAAAAGATATCGATCAAGAAACCTATAAATTCTTAGCGATGGAAAGAAGCAAAGAGTCTATTTCCTATACACCAGAGGAACTTCATCTTTTTGGACCTGACAGAGGAGATATCCCGGATCCAAAACAGCTCACTTGCTATGGTTATGCCTTGCTTAAGTCTAGAGTTCTAGAAGCAAAGGACTTTATTTTTACCACATCTCGTAGTGATGAAAAATTCGATCAACTATTAGAGCATTTAGGCAAATGGGGGTATGAAGTTACCGATGAGCCCTCGGCAGGAGATCTTGTCGTCTATCTAAAAGATGCGGTGATAGAACATGTTGGCATATATACACCTTCGGGAAAAATTCTTTCAAAACTTGGGATCCAGTCTCCCTATTGTCACGTCCATGCACTTTTTGATGTGCCAGAATTTTATGGATCTACCGTAATTTTCTGGCATAAAGCCACTCCCCCTCTATTGACTATTTGAACACCTCATCTCAAGGCACTTATATAGCTTTGGCTTCCCCTTATTTTAATTTTTCATTTTAATTTCCTATTTACAACTGTTTCCTTGTAACTAAAAATATGATGTATTATGCTTTGACAGATGCGATCATCAACTAATCAAGGGAAGTACTCTTTATGACAAGCTTGTTAATGGAATTAAGCCCGGTAAGAAAGAATAAAATCACCCTTTGCGATTATGACTACCAAAAAGATATTGAAAATCGCCTGCTCATGTCTCAGTTTACATCGACTGATCTCGAAGTACTCGAAGAAATTCTTTACAGCTCCCTATCAACTCCTATAAAAAAACTTGCGATAAGCCTAGAAATTGAAGAGCAAAAAGTGGTCGCTTCCCTTGAGAAACTCTCTAAAACAGGCCTTCTTAGCTACGACGCTGAAACTGTATTTACCGATAAGGATATGAGAAAGTATTTTGAAGCCCAGATCCAAAAATTTGATGAAGACTTTGTCCCTGGAATGGATTTCTTGCAAAGCTTACTCCGTAAAGTCCCGATTCACATCCTTCCTACATGGTATTCGATCCCAAGAACGTCTAATAATATATTTGACTCCATAATAGAAAAATATTTATTTACCCCTCAGATCTATCAGCGCTATATCTTGGAGCTCACCTTTCCCGATCCAGTTCTTCAAGGGATTATCGATGATGTCTATAGCTCTAAAGACCTCGAAGTATCGGGCGCTCAGCTCATAGAAAAATATGGGCTTACTAAAGAGCAATTTGAAGAACACATGCTCCATCTCGAATTCAACTTCGTATGCTGCCTTGGATATAAAAAAATTGATGACCAGTGGCACGAAAAAGTAACTCCTTTCCATGAGTGGAAAGAGTATATCACATTTTTGAAAGACTCCGATGTTCCTTCTATCCCTAACGAAGAAAAAGTCCAAAAAAAGCGTCCCAATGACTATTCCTTTGTACAAGACATGGCAATCATCCTTGAAAAAGCGAAAAAACAACCTCTAGTCATGGAAAGAACGGAAGAGGGGTACCTCATCCCCCAAAGAAAAGTACTACAATCTCTATTAGGCTCTTTTTCCGATTTGCATTTTGAAGCCTCCGCTTTAGAAGCCTATATTCATAGCCTCGTTGCTAAAATTCAGCTTATAAAACTCGCTGAAGTTACCGACAAAAAACTTACATTAAACGAAAGAGCCCATGAGTGGCTAGAAATGAGACTAGAAAGTCGGGCGATGTTTCTGTACCGCCACCCTCTAAATAGACCTCTAACGCTCGGCGCTGCGGAATCAATCTGTAAAGAGAAGCCTCTGCGCGAAGCGGAAAAAAGTATAGCTCGCGCTATCAATAAAGGTTGGGTCCTCTTTGAAGACTTTTTTAAAGGAGTCTCTGCCCCTCTTAGTGAAGAAGGCTACATCTGCTTAAAAAGACTGGGAAGAACATGGAAATATGCTCTACCTGAGTACTCTACCGATGAAAAGCACTTTATCAAAACAGTTGTTTTTGACTGGCTCTTTGAAGCCGGCATTGTCCAAGTGGGCACAATTGATGAAAAAGACTGTTTTAGAGTTACCTCCATTGGCCAATCTCTTTTTGCGAGATAATAAGAGATCCCTTCAGGCATAATCACGGGCCTACTCTAGATAAGGAATTTTATGGCTAAAGCCCCTCCCAGTGAACTTGTATCCAATCGAAAAGCTTTTCACGAATATGCAATTTTAGAAACCTATGAAGCTGGCATCAAGCTTGTAGGTACTGAAGTAAAGTCACTTCGTGACCATGGGGGCAGCCTGCAAGATGCCTACATCCTAGTAAACGCACAAAACGAAGTTATTTTAAAAAATGCATCAATTGCTGCTTACAAGTTCGGCAACATCAACAATCACGAAGAAAAGCGAGATAGAATCCTTCTTGTTCATAAAAGGGAAATACGCTCTCTAAAAAATCATGCCCAAGAAAAGGGATTCACTCTAATTCCTTTATCCATGTATTTAAGTAAGGGATTTGTGAAAGTAAAAATCGGAATCGCTAAGGGAAAATCTACTTACGACAAAAGGCAAGACCTTAAAACTAAAGAGCACAAGAAAACAATCGACCGTGCGATGAAAGGTCGTGACGAATAGTATTTGACGACTCTTTAACATTCGATTATCATCCATGTAAATTGTACAACTATTCGGAGCTTTTTTTTTTATGAAAGTTATCATCTCTAAAACAGATCTCACCTCCTTAATCGGCAGGGTCCAAAGTATCATACCGACAAAGCCTGCCATTCCCATTGCTGCAAACATCCTAATCGAAGCGCTTGACGATCAGCTGATTCTGACAGCTACAGACCTCACTGTAAGCATGAGAGTTCATGCAGAAGCTAAAGTTGAGATAGAAGGCTCTATCACACTCCCTGCTAAAAAGTTCTTTCAGCTAATCAAAGAGCTTACAGCGCCCCTTGTAGAAATTCACCTGCAGACTCCTGAAATTGCGACAATTAATTCAGGGTCTTCCCATTTTAAAATCCATGGGATGACTAAAGAAGAGTTCCCTGACCTTCCCGATATCACATCGGGGTCGGTAATCGATCTTCCCTCGCAAACACTTAAAGAGGTACTTGCCAAGACAGCCTTTGCAGCTGCAAGAGAGGATTCTCGCCAAATGCTCAATGGAGTATCTCTTCAGCTAAACCAATCATCTGCAACATTTATTGGAACAGATGGAAAAAAGCTTGCTAAAGCAATGACCACTTTAGACGCTTCTTCACAAGCTTCAGGCTCTTACATCCTGCCCATTAAAGCTGTCGAAGAAATTGTCAGGCTTCTTGATCCCAAAGAAGATCGTGTAAAAGCCACCCTTCTACCAGATATGATTGCAGTTGAAGTGGGCGCGTCATTGCTTATCTCCAAGCTAATAGCTGGTCAATATCCAGATATTGCTCGGATCATCCCTGAGAAACAACAAAACCCCATTAAACTACATCGAGAAGAGCTTACATCACTTCTCAGACAAGTATCGCTATTTACCGCTGAGACTAGCCCTTCCGTTCGGTTTACTTTTACAACAGGTGAGCTTCATCTGTCTGCAAACAGCGGAGAGGTCGGCGAGGGAAAAGTACACATGCCTGCAAATTTTGGAGGAGAGAAGCTAGAAGTAGCCTTTAATCCTAATTACTTCATAGACATCCTGCGCCATAGCAAAGATGAGACAGTAAACTTCGAAGTAAGAGATTCCTACAATCCCGGTATGATTACCGACTCTTCCAATACGCTCTTTGTTCTTATGCCTATGCGACTTGATGTGTAACGGATGTGGATAGAAAAACTGATATTGCGCAACTTTCGCAATTACGAGCAGGCAGAGATCAGTTTCTGTAACGGGATAAACATGATCCAAGGGGAAAATGCGCAAGGAAAAACTAATATCCTTGAAGCCTTTTCCCTTTTAAGCACAGGCAAGTCCCTACGCACTCCTAATTTGCAAGATACCATCCGTGAGGGGTGCCCCTCATTTTTCATCGAAGCCCTTTTCCATAAAGAAGGGGTAGATCAACGACTTTCATTAAGCTTTGATGGTAGTGCTAAGAAAATCAACCATAACCATACCAGCTACAGTAGCTTTATATCTCTTCTCGGCATTATGCCAAGTGTTCTTATCACCTCTGAAGATATTTCCTTTATTATAGGATCACCTGCCGAAAGACGCCGCTTTATCGACATGCATATAGCGCAAATAGACCCTCTCTATGTATACCATTTAGGCAGGTATTTTAAAGCGATGAAGCAGAGAAATGCTTTATTGAAGCAGCAAATAGAAACCTCCCTATCTTCTTGGGAGCAGATTATGGCAAGCGCCGCTTCCTACATCACTATTGCCAGAAAAAACCACTTGAGCCTTCTTTCTCCCTTAGCTGAAAAGTACATGAATATCTTATCGGAAAGTAAGGATAGGCTCTGCCTGCAGTACCAGATGTCCCTATCTCTACAAGGGGAGGAAAAGGAGTTATCCTCTCAATACTTTGCCCACTGGCAAAAAATGAGAAGGAGAGATCTTCTCCTTAAAAGCACGTTGAACGGACCCCATAGAGATGATATAGGTCTCCTTATCAATGAAAAGCCCGCAAAATTCTTTGGCAGTGAAGGGCAAAAATGGTGTTTTGTCATTGCGCTGCGCCTTGCACAAAGAGATGTTTTTTATGAGACGCTCGGATCCTCTCCTCTTATAGCTATCGATGATTTTGGTACTCATCTAGATAATAAAAGAAACAAGGCCCTACTTTGTCAAATAGCCTCACTTGGGCAAACGTTTTTAACATCACCGA
>JAPLSW010000004.1 GCA_026398435.1 Chlamydiota bacterium
CGAGAAGGCACGAGAAAAAAATCAAGACTGGATTCCTGTTTGATGATTTTGAGGTTCCTTCTTTACTTCTTCTATGGTAAAATCTCCGATTAAAACAGATCTTAACCATTTCGGGTAGGTGCTTTGCGCATCAAAAATGATTAAGATCTGTTAAAAACTTTGGATTTATGAAACATACAGCAAATAAAAAAAATTCCTTGCTCGAGACCCTTCACGAGATGGCTCCAGATAGCTCAAAAAACACTTTAAGAGCATGGCTTCAATCAGGTCGAGTTACTGTTGATCAGCAGCGTGCAGAAAGAGCCAATATCGAGGTTTTGCCTGGGCAGATCGTTGCTGTTGGCCATAAAGTTTCTTTTTTAAGGGGCTCGATTCGGATTTTGCACGATGATAATGATATCGTTGTTTTAGAGAAGCCAGAGGGGCTTTTAAGCGTTGCGACAGATCTTGAAACGCGAGCAACGGTCCATGCTATGTTAAAGAAACAATTTCATAATCGAGGGGTGTATCCCGTTCACCGTCTGGATAGGGACACTTCTGGCGTAATGATTTTTACTTATAATGAAAATGCTAGAGACCATCTTAAAACTCAATTTGAAGAGCGTCAAATTGATAAGACCTATTTTGCTATTGTTGAAAGGGAGATGCCTCTTGGAAAAGGAACTTGGGAAAGTTATCTTGAAGAGGATGACTTTTATTTCGTTAAAAGCACTAATAATTCCTCGTTTGGAAAACTGGCTTTAACTCGCTATGAGGTGATTCTATCTCATAAAATGCGCTCTATGCTTCGTCTGAAGCCTGAAACAGGACGTAAAAATCAACTTCGTGTTCATTGCAGTGAAGCTGGCTTTCCGATTTTAGGAGATAAGAAGTATGGGGCCCCTTCAAATCCTATTAAACGCCTTTGTTTACATGCTCAGGAGATTACTTTTACACACCCTTTGACAGGACGGAGAATGACTTTTTCATCCCCATTGCCTGAAAGCTTTGGTAAATTATTTAACATCAAAGACTTAAAGATTTAACTTGCGCCTCTTGATGTTCCGTTTTTCAAGTTGAAAAGTAACGATTTCGAACAGATCTGGCAGCAACGACACAAAAAGTGGAACATCGAGGTATCTGCTGATATGAATTCAATTTCTATTCTTATCGTTAAATCTTCGGCAATTGGCGATGTCATCCAGGCCTTTCAAGCTCTAGAATACTTACGAAGAAAATTTCCTCATGCAAGAATTGATTGGGTCGTTGAGGTGGAGATTGCCCCTTTACTAAAAGCTCACCCACAAATTGATCGTGTCATTACCCTTTCTACCAAGCGATGGCGCAAAGCCCTCTTTTCTAAAAAAACACGCTCAGAATTGAAGGCTTTTGTCACAGAGCTTCGCGCAATAAAATACGATCTTCTTTTTGATCTACAGGGGAATACTAAATCCGCTTTTGTGACTATGATGGCTCGTGCACAACAAAAGGTGGGTTTTGATTACAGTGGTGTCAGGGAAATTACTAATCTTTTAGTCACAACAAAACGGTTGAAGGTCGCTTCTGGAATCAATATTCGGC
>JAPLSW010000059.1:0-15618 GCA_026398435.1 Chlamydiota bacterium
CGTCGGGTCAGCACTTTGCTATGGCTTCCTTCAGATTCCACCTCACGATGGACACCCTTGCCAGTCGCTAATAGTTCCCCTTATCGGGCCTATAGAAGACTTTCACTCCCTAGTATTGTGTCATGCCAGTCGCACCAAAAAGCAAAAAGCCGAGGACATCTGTCCTCGGCTTTTTGCTTTTACCCTTATTTTTTTAACAAACAACTGTTTTATCGTGTATAGCCTTGCGGAACTTCCTTCCTAAGAAGATCGCTATAAAAAACCAAAGGCCAAGTAGCGGGAAGCAAATCCCCCCACTGAGCATCAGATAGTACGACTTGCCAACAAGAGCCCCGAAGCTCTTTTGCAGAGGAGCTAGCGCCATATTAAACATGGAACCGCTCTGCTTAGAAAGTCTCGAGCCAAATGTCTCAATCCATGCCTGCGCTTTAAATTTTACATCCGGTGTTGTCGGGATATATAGCTGTTTTAAAGCAGGTCCATTAAGAGCGTAGTTAATCGCTTTAGATCCTACCATCAGAGCAAAAAGGAAAGTCAGTGAGTTCATAGTTAAAAAGCCAGTAAGGGCAAGTCCCACGATAATGGGCATCGCAGCAAGGGCAATACCAATGCCTAAAAATCGAGTCACGTTACTGATACCTAAAAGCAGACAGGCAAGAGAAACTAGGTTTACACTAGATCCATAGATGCTTAAATAGTTACTGAGCGCCACCCCTGAATACACTGAGCTTGCCGCTATCTTAAAGTTGAAATCAAATATAGTGATTACCACTTCATAGATAAAGTTCGCTGCAAAAATACCGAGAAGATACCGGTGTTTTAGAAGGAGCTTGAGTCCCTCTAAAAAGCCAGGCTCTTGTTCCTTCTTTTCTTCTTTTTCATTTGTTCCATGGAAAGAAACTAAAAGCTCTTTAGGGGTTGCTTTTAGGAAGTATTTTACCATCGGTATGATCAGCAAGATTAAAAAACCTAAACACGCCATAGAAAGAGTGTCCGTTGTAAGTCCGAGTCTATGAGGCAGGCCCCCGATGCTAAAAGGGAAAATTACTCCCCCGAGCTGACCAATAGCTACAACGAGTGGAAAGCCCCTCTTGGCGGGCGTGGGCTCTGTCGTATCTGCTGCAAAGGCCCAAAATAAAGCGACGACAAGAGATCCAAAGCTTTCTACAAACAAGTACCAAATATACCCAATAACCTTGGTGAATACCAAAAGCCCAAAGGACCGAGCAGCCATTTCAGCGACCGGCACCTGAAGGAAAAACATCGCTATACTAAACCCAAGAACTGAAAAACCATAAAAAATTGGCAGGATGACAAGCATCCTCTCTCTTGAGATCTTCTCTAAAAGCTTAGTATAGAACATCACTAAGGGAAGCAGGGCAAGTACCGATACGGTTTTAGCAAAGGGAAGCTGAAGCTTGCCAACGAGCTGGATAAATATAGCATCCTTCAAAGGTCTTAGAGTCCAATACACTCCAATGATGAGCGCAAAAATGATCCCCATACGAAGGAATTTCTTAAATTCCTCCCTTCCAAAATCCCCGAAATTAAATTTACATATCCACTGAAAAAATGATAAGAACCCTTTCTTTTCATCCATAAATATCACTCCATTTTAAAAATTCCAGCATATCGGCTTGCTTAATGTTTTAATTTAGATATATTTGTTTTTTAATATCAACACAACTGATTTATAATGATTTATTAATATAAATAGATTTACCACTCATTTAAAGAGGGAATTTAAGAGCTCCTTCCTGTAAAAACACGAATTACCAGTTGGTCCCTCATTGCCAATATTTGCGCAAGCTCTTCTGAAGTGGGATTGTTACCAGATTTTTTAGCGAGCAAGTTTGCCCTTCATCCCGTTTCCTGGCAGCCTGATGCCTACCCCTACCGCAATGTGAGTCTCTGTGCGCTGGAGCTCTACGCTAAAATTCTTCAGGAGCTCAGATCGGTATTTAGCTAGAATTGTTAAAATAGCCAAGATGTATTTGTTAAAATAAGACCTTTTGCAAGCCTAACTAAGCCATTAACTCACTAATAGTTACAAAAGAATTTGTTAATATCACCTACCCCCCTTGTTAAAATAGGTGAGAATTTTACCTCAAAAAAAACACCTAATGTAAAGCTCAAAAATCATCCTCTTCAAAAAATTCCTAATTGAAGCAAATCCCAAAAATACACCATACTCGATCACCAAAATCTAACTGACAGGACGGCAATGGCTAGTATTTCTACGAGTTTCCAAGAGCTAAACTTCCCTTCCATTAGCGATGCAAATCCTCAGTGTGGAATTTGTTGGGAGCAAGGAGGGCCAGAGCGCCCCTTGTTTAACATACACCCGAGCACTTTACCGGAAATAGCAGAGCGCCACCTAGCATGTCGCACGTGTACGATACGCTGCTTAACCAATGCAGATCTGACAATTAAACAAGTCTTTATGTGCCACATATGCCGAAAAGTAGTTTCTGTAGATCTAGCCGCTGCCAGAGCTCTTGAACTACCCGATCATCAGATTCCTTTGGGAATCTTCTATTTTACTTCCCCTTCTCAATCTATGACACCTGCTATCCGTGCTGTTGAGGCTACATATAGAAGAATGAGAGAAGACCCTACTTTTCTAATTGCGACTCCCCCTCCAAATCTCCAGGCTGTTACGAATCGTCTCCTATACGATCCCTTTCTGTTCAGATAGAATAAGAAATTTTAAGCCTTAAGCTTGACCCAAAAGACTTAAGGCTATCGTTAGTACCACCTCCTGGGTTTTTAGAGGTTAATTGATTCAAAAAAAACACTCTTATAGAGGAACTTATGGCGGCCATTTCAACAAACTTCCAAAAATTAGAATTCGCTTCTAATAGCGTAGAAAATCCCCGGTGCTCAAATTGCTGGGAGCAAGGATCTATAAAAGAGCCTCTGTTTGACCTCCATCCCAGTAGCACAGAACATCACCTTATATGTCGAGACTGTACAACGAGTTGGCTCACTAACGAAGATCTCAGCATTAAAAAAATCTTTCAGTGCTATATCTGTGAACAACAGGTGAATGTAGATCAAACAGTAACTACAGCACTAGGTATCACTCTTACCATTTTACCTCCGCAGGAAATAGATCGACACACCTCACTACCCGCGGAACCAGATTTATATGAACCACTAGATGCTGGTGATGACGAAGAAATTTCAGATGGATATGTCATTGTAGGATCTAATAGATCCCCTCCTGCTCCAGCTGAGGGTCTCACAAGTAGCACTTTTCCAGTAGACAACCTTTCAGTAAAAGCCACTGCCCCATCTCGCTCAGGATGGTCTTATATGCCAGCTCCAAGAGTTCAATCCCTTTTAGCAAAAATTGGTCTGATCTCTGATCCATGTATAGAAGGAGAGGTTGCAGCTCAATGGCACTCCTCTGAGCGAGCTGCAGGAGGGGCCGCTAGTGCGGCCTTTGATACACAAATGCCTGCAAGAGTTTCCTTTCCCCCTGATTGCAAGGACGTGAGATCCGGTCGAAGATGGAGAGCTCTGACTGAAGAAACATTAGACGCGCAAGTGAAGAAGACCTTTGACACCTTATCAAACCCTTATCCTACACAGGGAGAAATTGCTAAGCTCTTGCAAGTGCAACTTACTGTGGATTTATTCGTAAAATATTCTGAGACTCGATATCACAATGCCCGTCACCGCTACGTGACCGATATAGGATCTCTTGCGCATGTAGAAGGCGCTTTTTATGACGCCTTAAATGAAACTGCAGAGGAAGTTGTACGCAGTCAAAGGATAGAGGCTGGTATTGCCTTTATGAATCAGCTTTTATTTGCTATTTTGGATAAATGCTTTACACATGACGAGGAATCGACTGCCACCTTTAACTCAAGGTATAACGGAGAAGTGCTAGCTATGTGCAAACCCATAATCAGCGACATGCTACAAAAACCCTCTGTTTCTAGAGTTTTAGAGGCGTTTTTTCTTGATAACTTGGAAGGGGATCTTTCTCAAAGACGGTAAAAAAAGGCTTTACGTCTTTTTAAATTCCGACCGATTAAGAAGATATCTATCCTTAAAAAACTTCAATTTTAAAGAATCTTTCCTATAGCTGGCAAATTTTCCTGCTATCCTCTTTAGACAGAGCATTACTGCTCTGTCTTTTTTACTTATCCATTAATCCTTGGCAAAAAGCTCTTATTTTCCTACACTGACGGATTGACTTAAGGATACATATGCAGACAAATTTTCTAAGTGAAGTAGGCCAGAGCTATCTAGATTTTACCGTAACAAAACTCATTCCGATTAATGAGTTAAATTGTGTACTAAAGGAGCTGGTCCATAAACCTTCGGGCGCTCAGGTAATGCATATCGAAAATGACGACCCTGAAAACCTCTTTTGCCTGTCCTTTCAAACCCTACCCTCAAGCTCCAATGGAGCGGCTCATATCTTAGAGCATACAGTTCTTTGTGGATCTAAAAAATTCCCTGTTAAAGATCCATTTTTTTCTATGACAAGAAGAAGTCTGAATACTTTTATGAACGCGATGACCGGCGCTGATTTCACCTGCTACCCGGCAGCCTCCCAGGTAGAAAAAGACTTTTATAATCTCTTCGATGTCTATCTCGATGCAGTATTTCATCCAGAGATTAAAGAGCTAAGCTTTTTGCAAGAGGGATGCAGGCTTGAATTCTCTAAACCTGGTAGCCGCAGGAGCGCTTTAGAATTCAAAGGGATCGTGTTTAATGAGATGAAAGGAAGCCTTTCTTCACCAGACTCAAGGCTCTGGCATGCGATGATTGAAAATCTTACACCTGACCTTCCTTATGCTCATAATTCTGGTGGAGACCCCAAAGTAATTCCCAGTCTCACCTATGAAGAACTGATCGACTTCTATGAGACCTTTTACCATCCTAGTCGCTGCCTATTTTTTTTATATGGCAATCTCCCCTTAAAAGGTCATTTAGATTTTATCCATGAGAACACATTAAAACACGTAAAGCCTCTTCCCCCTCTTCCTCCGATCCCTAAACAGAAAAGATTTTTAGAGCCCGTAAAAAAATCCTTTTCTTATCCTGTCGTTGATAAAAATAAAAAAGAGAGTCAAACGATGGTGTCTTTTGGATGGCTCACCTGCATCCTACAGGACCAAGATGATGTTCTAGCTCTTTGTTTGCTCGATGCGATCTTGATGGATACCGATGGATCTCCCTTAAAAAAACGTATCATCGATTCAGGCCTTTGCTCACAGGTAGATGCCTTCATAGATAGCGAGATGAGTGAGCTTCCCTATGTCATCACATGTAAAGGTTGCTCAGAAGATAAAGTGGAACTTCTAGAAAAAGCCATACTCGATGCTTTTAGCTCTATTGCTGAAAATCCTATAGAGCAGCATCTGATCGATGCTGCGATGCACCAGATAGAATTTGCAAGGCTCGAAATCACAGGAGATCATAATCCCTTTGGCCTTACTTTATTCTTAAGATCAGCTCTTGCCAAGCAGCATGGCTGCGAGCCGGAAAATGCTCTTGTCGTACACTCCCTTTTTGAAAAATTAAGAGAGCAGGTCAAGGACCCGAAATTCTTTAAAGATCTACTGCATAAATATTTCATCCAAAATACCCATTTTGTTCGTATCACCTTTTCCCCTGATACAAAACTTGCAAAGCAAGAGCAGAAAGAAGAAAAAGAGCAGCTCAAAGCAATACAAGGAAGGCTCACGGATAAAGACAAAGATAAAATCATAAAACAGACAGAGGAGCTAGAAGCCTATCAAAAGATGATAGAGACACAAAGTCTCGACTGCCTGCCTAAAGTTTCCTTAGAGGATGTTCCCGTGCTTGTTCGAGATTTCCCTTTAAAACATGAAACTTTTGGCTCTTTTGAAACATTCCATCACGACTGTTTTACTAACCATATTACCTATGCTGATATTTGCCTAGATCTCCCCTATATCACGAATGAAGAGCTCCCCTATCTGCAGCTGCTTCTTACCATCTTGCCAGAGATCGGTGCTGGCGATCGGGATTATGTAAAAAATTTAGAATACATCCAAATGCACACCGGAGGGATTGGAGTTTCCTGCTCACTCCACGTCCAATTCCAAGACGCAAAAATCATGTCACCAAGCATTAACATTCGAGGCAAGGCCCTTAATCGCAAAACAGAAAATCTTTTTTCTTTATATCGAGATATGATTATGTCACCTCAGCTCGATGACAAAAAACGAATGGAAGAACTCATAAGACAAATCCATACATCCCTTGTAAGTAGATTTTCAAAAAATGCACTCCGTTATGCAACGCAACAAGCTCTCTCGGGATTTCATCCGGCAGCTCACATCAATAATGCTATGTTTGGTCTCGGTTATTTCGATATGATCCAAAGCGTCCATAAATCCCTTAAAAAAAATAGCCTTTCCGTTATTGACAGGCTCATCGATTTAAAAAATAAGATCCTTAACTGCAACAACCCCCAGTTAATTCTCTCCTGTGATAAAGAGAGCTATAAAGAGCTAAAAGAGAACAATTTCCACAACCTCTTTACCGATTTACCGAAAAAGCCCCACACTCCTTGGAATGCAGACTATCCTTTAATAATGCCCTCTTCAGAGGCGCGTCCGATAGCGGCTCAAGTGGCCTACTGCGTTAAAGCCATATCCTCGATCCCCTACATACACCCCCATTCTGCAGCGCTAAATGTTGCGACTCAGCTTTTTGAAAATAAGATCCTTTTACATAAGATCCGGGAAAAAGGGGGTGCCTATGGCGCAGGAGCCAGCTACAGCCCGATGACAGGTTCGTTTTATTTTCATTCCTACAGAGATCCTCATATCGCATCAACGCTCGATGCTTTTGATCTAGCCATCGACACCATTGCCTCTGGCAAATTTTCTGAGCAAGATCTTGAAGAAGCAAAACTCGGTATCATACAACAGTTCGATTCACCAGTTTCTCCGGGTAATAGAGCTATGACCTCCTATGGATGGCTCCGTGATGGGAAAACAAAACAAATGAGACAAGAGCTTCGCGACCAAATATTGCAGCTGACGCCAAGCGATATAAAAAACGCAGTAGAGATCCATTTAGCGCCTAAAAAAGAGACAGCTATTATTGTTTGTTTTGGAAACAAAGAGCTCATAAAAAAAGAAAACATCATCCTTTCTGCTAGAGGAAAAGGGCTACCAATCTGTCCTATTTAAAGATGGACGCTTGAGGTTTTTTCTTTTGTTTTGTAGAGTTGAGATTTCAAGTAATCACTATGCAGGAGTTGCCATGTCCTCGAAATATGTTATTTCCCTTTGTGCTTTCGCCTCTTTCATAGCAAGCCCGCTTGCAGCAGCGCCAAAGACAGACGAAAAAAATGCCCCTTTTATTTGCTCAGCTAAACAGATGTCTAAATGCTTTACTACCGTCGCAAAAACATCGATGCCAGCTGTTGTATTCATCAAAGTACAATCAAACATGGATGACCAACAAAATCCCTTTCAAAGCCCGAATGACCCCTATGAAAGTGATGCCCTAAGGCGCTTTTTCGGAGCCCCTCAACAACCGGAATCAAAACAACAGATGAGCCAGGGCTCTGGCTTCATAGTAAGTGCCGATGGCTACGTCATGACCAATGCTCACGTTATAAGAGGTGCTGATAAAATTACTGTTGTCTTGCACGATGGTCGGGAGCTTGAAGGGACTGTCGTCGGTGCCGACGCTCATACCGATATCGCTATTGTTAAAATTGAAGGATCGGGATTCCCCTTTATCACCTTAGGTGATTCAGAAAAAATGGAAATCGGTGAATGGGTGGTCGCAATTGGCAGCCCCTTCCAGCTAGAGGCAACACTGACTGTAGGCGTCATTAGTGCCAAGGGAAGACAAAACCTTCGTATCACAGATCTCGAAGACTTCATACAGACCGATGCGGCCATAAATCCAGGCAACTCCGGAGGCCCGCTCCTTAACCTAGATAGTGAAGTTATTGGGATCAACACCGCCATTGTCTCTAGATCAGGTGGCTATATGGGGATCGGCTTTGCCGTTCCTAGCAACCTGGCTAAAAACATCATGGCCCAAATCATCAATCACGGCATTGTCACAAGAGGCTTCCTTGGGGTATCCCTTCAGCCAGTAGACAAAGACATCGCTGAAGCTTTTAATCTAGATAAAGCTGAAGGAGCCCTCGTATCCGATATTGCTAAAGGATCCCCTTCTGATAAAGCGGGACTTAAGCAAGGAGACATCATCCTTGAATATAACGGCATCCCAGTAAAATCTCTGGGTGGCTTTAGGAACGATGTTTCTTTAATGACCCCTGGCACTGTTGTGAAACTTAAAGTGAATAGAAAAGGAAAGATCCTCACAATTGCCGTCACTCTTGGCTCCTCGAGCGACTCCCTATCGACAACAGGTGGTATTGCACAAAAACTTGGCATAGAAGTTGATTCCCTCACTCCGGAAATAGCCGGTCAACTCGGCTACCCAAAAACAGAACAAGGGGTTGTCATTACTAAGGTGAAACCGGGCTCTGTGGCATCAACTGCCGGCATGCGCCCTGGATTCTTGATCCTGGCAATCAACCATAAACAAGTAGCTAACGTGAAAGATTTTAATGATGCTATGGCGGACGTTGGCAATAATAACCGCGTTCTTATCCTTGCAAAACAAGGGTCTACAACACGTTTCTATTCTATTAAGTTAGAGTAGAAGCGCATTTCTTCTTAGGTGCAGGTACTGCCTGCACCTATTTCCTTCACTACCTTCTTAAACCCTCTAGTTACACTACATCAAAAAAACTCGACCTTCCTAAGAACCACTTGAACATATTCTTGAGAACTACTAATTGCATTAGTATTTCGCAAGAATTCTACCCAAGTACATAACCTCAAGTTTTCTCTTGTACTCTCCTCTTCCATTTTGTAGGATGCAATTAAAAACATCTTTACCAAGGCAGATCCCATGGCAGAGCAAGCACAAGTACTTCAGCGTGGACTAAAATCAAGACACATCAGCTTGATTGCGCTCGGCGGAATTATTGGCTCTTCCTATTTTTTAGGTACCGGGTACATCCTTAACCAAATTGGTCCCGGCGCTTTTATCGCCTATATCCTTGGTGGACTAATCTCCTATCTTACCATTGCCTGTCTTGCTGAACTTGCAATAAATGCGCCTAATCCCGGATCTTTTGTCAGCTATGCAGCTCAGTATATTTCCCCTTCATGGGCGTGTGGCGTGGGCTGGTCTTACTGGGTATGTTGGGTAGTTTATATACCATCGGAATGTATCGCTGCGGGCATTATCATGCGCAACTATGTCCCGGCTGTGCACGAATATATATGGGCGGGCTTATTCGGCCTTATCATCACCCTTTTTAATATCGTTAAAGTGAAATTTTTTGGGGAATCTGAATTCTGGCTTGCAATCATTAAAATCATCTTACTCGTTGGATTTTCTGTCCTTGCCATCTTGATTTTTATGGGAGTTATCGGCCCAAAACCCGGCCAGTCACTTGGCTATGCTAACCTATTTAAAGATGGAGGGCTTTTTCCTAATGGCTACATAATAGTACTTGTGAATATGGTCGTTCTTTTATCCAACTACCAGGGCTCGGAGATCATCGGCCTTAGCGCTTCTGAATCGACAAATCCGAAAAAAGCGATCCCTTCAGCCCTTAGGAAGATATCTCTACGAATACTCTGCTTGTATATTATTCCGACATTCTTACTTGCCCTTATCATGCCGTGGAAAGAAGCCAATCTATCCACCTGCGTGTTTTCTGCAGCCTTGCAAAAATACGGTCTTTTAGAGGTAGCTCATGTATTTAACTTCTTTATTATTGCAGGAGCTCTCTCCTGCGCTAATAGCGGACTCTATGCAACGATACGCTCTATGTATGCTCTTGGCAAACGAGGGATGGCTCCAGCTAGTTTCCATCACCTAAGTCGCCATGGCATTCCTGTAAAAGCAACACTCATCACCCTGGGTGTAATCTGGCTTGTCCTGCTTGGATCGTATTTCTTTTCTTCCAGCCAGGTCTATACGAACTTACTTGGTATGTCAGGATTTACCGGATCGATCTGCTGGATATCTATCTGCTGGTCGCAGCTGATTTTCCGCAGAAAAATGGAAAAAAAAGGAATACCCAGAAGCAAACTCGGCTATTCCATACCGGGCTTTCCTTATCTCACCCATATGGGTATCTGGCTCCAGGTGGGGTGCCTTTTATTCGTGGTTCTAACCCCAACTCTAAGATCTTCCTTTTATTTCGGTATGCCGGCAGTTATTATCCCCATTTTATTATATAAAAAATTTGGAAAGAAATAAATATCACCACACCTTTTAGTTTAATTAATAAAAATTAATTAAAACATTGACCATACATTAATAATAAGGCATAATTCATGCAATTTCATTAACCAACTTAATGGTGCATTATGTCTATAGCATTCTCTACAGCTTCTCGTAACGTACAAGGCCTCTCCTCATATCCAAATCCAGCCCAGCCCGGAGCCGCAGCTCTCTCAACAGAAAGACCTCTTCATGAAAGAATCACGGGGCAAATAACAGCGGCGCAAACAGAACTAGATAGACTCATGCCAAACTTCTGGATCCAAGATTACGCCGACCAGTGCCTAAGAATGATAGAAGAGGCCTTTAACTGCCCTTCCTTACAACCATTTAACGAATGGATTAATAGTTCAGGCAATGGAGAGTGGTACCAGCAGCTAGCAACCTTCGTAGCAAAACTCCCTCTTAAAGCCGCTCGCAACATCATCCACACAATAGCAAGTCTTATTAAGGGAACTCTACAAGCAGTAATCTATACAGCGGCTCATCCGTTAAAAGCTCCTCTTGAACTTGCAAAGTGGATCGTAAACCTTGCAAACGAGCTTTCTAAACCGGAAGTGTGGACAAAAATTGGGATAAGCATGATGGGATCTAATATCGGCTATGCCTTAGCAACGGGAAATCCAATCTCGACTCTATTGCTCGCTATCGGCGGCACAATGGCACTTGCGGGAATCAGCATGGGGGCTTTAAAGGAGGCTATCTATGCAGAGCAAGGTCACAAACTAAATGCCGCCCATACAAACGTTATTACTCAAATGAAAAACGTTGCAGAAGAGATGGCAACGGGGCTTTGTCTCGGTCTTCTTATTGGTGGAGTGCAACAAGCAGTTCGCTCGATCCAGCAAGCGGGAAGAAACATATCCCACAGCATGGATACTGCAGCCTCAAGAACGAGCCACGGTACAGCTCAGGCAAGAGACTTTATAAATGAGCACCACATGCCTCAATATGACCGTATTAACATAAATAATAACTCTATCAAAATGCTCTGGGAAGCTAGAAAAGGAAACTTTGTACATTTTCCTCAGAATATGCCAGGCGCCCAGATGGTAATGGAAGAAATTATCACAAGCTACGAATCGGTAAGAGAATTTGCCGGCTATGTAACGACGGTTGCTGATAACGGAGTTTCTATTACTCAAGCAGTATATGAAACAAGACAGATCCCTATTTATACAGACATGATAGGCTATAATATCCCTATTCAAGGATGGACGCCACCACCTACACCTCCGGCAGTTACTATGGCAAACATAGCAACTACACGAGTTCTTCCTCTATCTGTAGCGGAAGCTGTTAATAGCTAAGTATTAAAAAGGCTTTAAGAGGATCTCCTCTTAAAGCCTTTTAGTTTTCGTCAGGTCTTGATCTCAAAGACTTCTTTTCTGCATGCTGCTTTTTATTATCGAGCATTCTAGCTTTTTGCTTGCGAGATCTCGTTTGTTTTTGCCGGCGGATCTTTTCATTTGCCTGCTGCTTTTTACTTTTCTCCTCTAAGATGATCTCCTGATACTTTTCACAAAGGAGCCGTCTTGCAAATAACCTATTTAAAGCTCTGGATCTATCTTTTTGGCACTTAACCTCGAGACCTGTCGGTATATGTTTTAAGTAGACACAGGAAGAGGTCTTCTGCAAGTTCTGACCACCCCTTCCCGATCCTAAAATAAACTTTTCAATGAGATCATCCTCTTTGATACCAAGCTTTTCCATAAAGCGGCTGATCTCTTCTTCTTTTTCTTTACTGACAGACATAAAAAACTATTCCTGTAACAAGGCTTTTAATGGTGTTTATTCCCACCACCATGTCCTCCACCTCCGTGGTGATCTCCATGGTCATGATGATCCCCATGGTCGTGATGGTCATGATGATCCCCATGATCGTGATGGTGATCATGATAGTTCCCATTGTTATTTTCATAGTAATAATCATTATCCCCGGGATAATAATTTCCTCCACCGCAAGCGGCAAGAAGAACAGATAAAGCTAAAAAACCAAGAAATTTCATAAATCACCTGTAAAATAAATTATTTACCAGCTACCACTTTTTTCTGAGGTAGAACAAAAAACAAACTCACGCTGAAAATTGCCGCCCAAAAACACCATAGGGAGAAAAAGCAAAACCTATCTAGAGTAAAGGTCGCAATCCCGGCAAGTGTTATTAGTAATCCCACTCCCCACATCTTAGTAAGGGAAGAGATGAAAAAAGGCAAAAGTCCAGCTAGCGTAAAAAACACTAAAGAAACCATATCATATGCATCATAGGTATCATTCATTTGGTAGTGAATGGTGTGGTTATGCTCGATGGCAACTACCTGAGATATGCCAAGCATAAGAGCCGAGCCTAAAACAAGGCCCATACCTAAACAGAGAGCTAATAACTGCTTACGCACGGGACTCTTTTCTGCAAAATATAAAGAAAAAGGGATCCAAATCGGCCAAAAGACATACGCAAAAAATAAGTAGATGTTTTTAGAAGTAGAAACCTCTGGAACACTTAGCCAGACAAACCCTTCGGCCGCCTGCTGCAGGGCAAAAAATAAAGGGATGAGAGCAAGGGGAACCAGTCGTAGCTCCCTCACCCGAGCAAGAAGCGCTATGCCAACGGCTCCAAGTATCACACTTGCTGTAAAACTTACCGGCGCTGAAAAGCACATAAAGCCATCCTCTTAGTCCTAACGTCTTACTTCTAGAGGAAATTATGCTATTGCACAAGGCTTAAGCTAAAAACTTAAAGTTATTTTTTCTTTGTAGGACACCTGTTAATCCCGAGGAAATAGTAAACGACGCACCAGCTCATAAAAGCCTCAAAAAAAACAAAGAGAGAAAGAGCTAGAAGAACCCAGCTTAATTTTACGTAAGCAAGAGCGAGCAAAACGCCTGCTATAGTAAAGCGTAATATTCTTCCTGAAAGGCCGATATTTTTAGGGATTTTGCATTCCATAAAACTCCTTTGGGTATTTTTTCCTTATAGAATGCAAAAAATCCCAGCGCAGAGCAAGAACAAAAAATAGGTTCTTTCTGTTTTAGAAAGAACCCTTTCTCTATACTTTTGCTCTTTTTAAAATTTTCACAAGGCATTCTATGGCTATCCCATCTATCTCCAATTTAGCAAATCCCACTCTTTCAAATCCGGTAGCCATTGCTTGCTTAAAAAAACTAGATCCCGAATTTAATGAAATCATTAGTCCTGAATCTCCAGCTGAAAGATTTAGCGAGCAGGTACTTTCCAGATACTACCATCTCTGCAGAAATAACCATCTAATCTCTGATTTGCACCCTCCCACCTGGGCTATCCATCATTTTAACGCTCATCCTCAAATGAGAATGGCAGCCATTGCGGAGGTCGTAAATGAGATCTGCCACAAAGTATTAGAGGAAAAAAGAGCCCTTACTTACAGAGTAGCTCAGATACACCGCGAGATCTTAGATTTGTCTGAAAGAGAAATAGTGATCGATCCTTGCCCTTTAACTATTTCTGTAGATCATTTAATGTCTCTAGAAAGAGAAATTGCCCTTCTAAGAGAAGAAAGGCAAGAGCTTGCAGAAGAGAATGCGCGCCTAAAAAGAGAAAATTTCGAGTGTAAAAAAGCACTTTCCGATATCCACCTGGGTGATCCTATTGAAGAATTACGAGAGAAAATAGCGATTCTAGAAGCGCAAAATCTCGAGCTTTGGAATAAATTAACAGGCGGCGCAATAACTACCGAATCACCTTTAAGACAACTATCTACACCAAAACCCCCGCGCTAACTATGCAATCACTCGAAATATCACTTACTACACTAAATCAGTGGCAAGAAGACAAGACTCCTTTCACTTTAATTGACATCCGGGAAGAAGAGGAGCGGCAAGCCTCTCATATGGGGGGGGAGTGGATTCCCCTCTCTGAGCTTAGCTCTAGAGTAGATGAGCTCCCGGGCTCCCCCATCGTGTTTTACTGCCGCAGTGGCGCTAGAAGCCTAAGAGCTACTAAACATTTAAGGGATGCTCTACAAAGAGAAAATATCTATTCTCTTGCTGGTGGCATGCTTGGAGCTAATGTCTAAAAAAAGATTGTCTATAGCAGATAAGAGCTCTTTGTTTTAGGATAAGCAAAAGGAGCTCTTATGCAAGATACAGAAAACATCCCCCTCTACGAAACAGGGGTAAAGGCGGGATTTCCCTCCCCTGCAGAAGAAGAGATGGGATCTCCTCTAAATCTTACCACCCACTTAATACCTCATCCTTCCTCTACCTTTTTTATTCGGGTAGTCGGAGATTCTATGCAGGGAGCGGGGATCTTTTCTGGAGATCTTCTTATTGTCGATAAATCACTACAGCCATCCCACGGCAAAATAGTTGTCGCTCTTCTAAATGGAGAATTTACCGTAAAGCGGCTCCTTATCCACAAAGAGAGTGTAACTCTCCAAGCAGAAAACCCCGCCTATCCACCGATCCACGTAAAAAGCTCTTATGACTTTTCTGTATGGGGAGTTGTGACGTATGTCATCCACAAACCAGAATAATTGGTATTTCCTCGTCGACTGCAACCAATTTTTTGTATCGTGTGAGCAGCTATTTAATCCACAGCTCCTAGGTAAACCAACTGTTGTTCTTTCGAGCAACGACGGGTGCGTTGTTTCCCGGTCAAAAGAAGCCAAAGAGATCGGCATTCCCATGGGAGCCCCCCTCTACCAGCTCGAGCAACTTATGAGACGATACAAAGTACATGCTCTATCTTCCAATTTCGAGCTATATGGAGATATTTCTTTTAGAGTCATGCAAGTCCTTTCCACCTTCTCCCCTGACATGGAGGAATATTCTATCGATGAGGCCTTTTTAAAGATTTCATCCTCAGATCCCCTGCCGATTGCAGTACGGATTAAAGCCGCAGTAGAAAGGCTTACAGGGATCCCAGTTTCTATCGGCATTGGGATCACCAAGACCCTCGCGAAGGTCGCTGGCGAAATAAAAAAAAAAAANNAGCCTACTGGCTGTTTTTTTTTACATGACAATGTAGACGAAATACTCGCAAAGCTTGCCCCTGTTGATGTCTGGGGAATAGGAAACAAAATAGCCTCTGAGCTGAAAAGCTATCACATACATACGGCCCTCGATGTAAAAAAGGCAGATGACACGTGGATCCAAAAAAAATTCTCGGTTGTATTACTACGCACCATTTGGGAGCTTCGAGGTAGAGAATGTATTAAGCACATAGAAGTCGATGCCGCGCGCAAATCTATTACCTCATCCAAATCCTTTGGAAGGCCAGTAACAGAGCTTAGTGACCTAGAAGAATCTGTGAGTAC
>JAPLSW010000059.1:15631-30798 GCA_026398435.1 Chlamydiota bacterium
AATCTGTGAGTACCCACATTGCCAAGGCCTCAACTAAACTCAGAAAAGAAGAGTCCCTTGCAAAAGTTATCTGCGTCTTCATTAGCACATCGAGATTTCAAGAGGATAGCTACTACAACTACCGGATCATGACCCTTCCTCAAAGCTCCGACTATACACCGGATCTCATCTCTCATGCAAAGTCAGGCTTAAAGCAGATCTTTAAGACTGGCTACAGCTACAAAAAAGCAGGAGTGACCCTTCTTGAGCTCTCCTCTAAAAACTGCGTACAATTGGACTTATTTTCCCCTCCCCTGTCCACTAATGCCAAGCACTCGGAAGCAATGCAAGTACTTGATAAAATCAAGGGTAAACTGGGGAAAAATGCGATCTGTTTTGCCGCTGAAGGGATCGATAAATCCTGGAAAGGTAAGCAGCAGCTGACCTCCTCTAGATTTACCACGCGATGGGATGAGCTGCTGACTATTAAGATCTGAACTGACTAACGCTTAGTTCAAATAAATTTCTTAAGCTGTAGACTCATTATTCCGTTCTAACCTATCAATTCTTACAGTAATAACTTCTGAATTAAATTTAATTATATATATATTTGTAAAAATACATAATTTACATTTAACCCAAACTACTATATAATCTATTTTAAATAATAGCAAAAAGGAGAATTTTATGGCAAATCTCACCTGTTCTATTGGACAAAGCCCTTTTGGAGTGCCTTTTCCTTCCTTGCCAATCACTACGGAAGCTCCCCTTACTAATTCAGTTCCAGCCATTGCAGTAGTTGCAGGAGGAGTGGCTCTTGCAGCTCTTGCACGACTCGGCGGATGCAACGCTAGACAAAGAGGAGGAGCTCTACCCCGAGCTATCCAAGCTGGAGCCGGAATAATAATGGATCGTGTAGCAATTGGCGTAAGAAGCATCTACGGCCTAAAAAACTCGTGGGATCAATATTGGAGGGGCTTAAATGTTATTGAAGCCGCTAGAACGGGATCCTCTGAGCAAGTTGCATCTCTTCTTGCTAGCGGCCCAATTTCAGATGTGGATCGAGGCCTGGCCATAATTAATGCAACTTGCCGCCAAGATATAGTCATCATAACATCTCTTCTCACTAGTGGCCCGATTTCAGAGAAAGATCGAGGTACAGCTATTTACTATGCAGCTAGCACAGGAAATGCCGCAATCGCAAACTTGCTCCTTAATGGAGGTCTTGCTGGGAGTGGACCAATTTCAGAAATAGATCGAGGCAAGGCGGCTGTAGAAGCTATTACGTATTTGCAAATAAGCAACCAGCAAGGGAATCGACAGCCTGAGATCCTAGAGACCATAAGATTGATCCTTGCTAGCGGAACAATCTCCGATGAAGATCGAGGTTTAGCCACTGCCTGGGCTGCGGGAGGAATCGAACCCGGCTATATCGGATATAGAGGTCGGATTCCCCACATTGCCTATCCAGAAATAATTAGATCCCTCCTTACAAGCGGAGAAATTACAGAGTTGTATCGAGGTATAGCCGTTAAAGCTGCAGCTGGGAGTAACTCCTCGGAGATGGTAACATTGCTCCTAGAAGGAACTCTTGCTGGGTGCGGAACCATTTCCCCAGAGGCTAGAGGAGATGCTGTTGATTTAGCTGCGAACCTTGGGCATGTAAATATGGTAAGACAGCTCCTTGATCCAGCGCATCCAATCCCAAACGAGTTTCGGGGATCAGCGACTCTTGCTGCAATTAGTAAAAGACGCACAGATATCGTAACACTCCTGCTTGCTAGCGGACCCATTTCCTTTCACCGGCCAGACGATCGAATAACAACTATTAGAGAAGCCTCTATAAACGGATACGAAGGAGTCCTAAGAGCGATCCATGCCGCGGAAGGAGTTTCCCAGGGGCAGCTAGGGATGGCTGTTAGAGAAGCCTCTTATAATGGACGCCTAGAGTGCGTAAGATTCCTCGTTGGCATTGGACCTATTCCTGAGAACGATCGACAATCCGCTATCTTCTGGTGTGTATACCCTGCGATTGTAGCCTTGCTCCAAGGAGCTCAGCCGAACGCTTTAGGACAGTTACATGCCAGAGGGGTAAATGTTCATGCAGATCATCGTGATGAGCTTACTAGACCTGCAGTTGAATTATTGATACAAGCTACAGGTCCGATGAGTCCAAAAGAAATAAAAGATGCAAATCAAGAGTTTTTAGCCTACTTAAGAAGTATGCCAGCGTCAACTGAACTAACGCGTGCAGAAAAGGCTGTCATAGGACCGAGGAAACCTGGAGAATCTTATGGTCCACTGCAACCGGATGATACATTTACCATTCATGGTCTTGCCATTTCCGGGGAGGAATCGATTGCTCGCTTTTGGCGCTTTTGTAATACCTATGAAGACAGAGCTCCTGGAGCAAATATTGAGAATGAAAAAGAAAATGCTCGCTACGCAATGATCCGTGCTTTTATCCATTCTTACGATGATTTTGGCATAGTTTGTAATCCAGGTAAAATACAAAGACTTGTGGTGGAAGTATTGCAGGGTCGTCTGCCCGGCGTTCGAATTGATACCGTAGCAGCAGCGGCCCCACCTGCTATGAATGCCCAGGGCACTATACAATCTTTTTGGGCTGACACTCGCCATCAAGCAATTGAAACTCGTGCAGCTTTAAGGGACGCAGTTAATATATTCCTTGAGGAGAATGCGCAGATGGGGGGATTTAGGAATGAACTTTTGGCTAATGTGGCTGAGTTCGCCGCTCAACAAGAATTTCCTGCTGAATAGCGTAAAGATTGTTTTACTCTAACTCTTGGTAAGCATTGGGCTGACCTTTGCTTACAGTCCTATAACACCCCTATAAACTATTAATCTTTTTGCTAAAGCATTAATTTCTGATTGAATTACATCCAACTCTCTATTTTCTCTTACTATTTTTTGAAATGCAGGTATTGCGTCGGAATTAGCTTGAAAGGATTCTATTGCTTCTAACAATCGATCTCTTAGGTAAACTTTCCTACTTTTAAGGCTACTCAGCTGAGATTCCAGCTCTACCATATGTCTTGCAACAGGCTCTGCAATATCTGGCATTGCGGCTATACCCGAAAGCATTAACCTTCTATGGCTAGATGAAGATGTCTGTAACGAAATAGAAACATACATAGGTAGTGATTTCCTGACCGAAAATTCCTCCCTTTTACCAAAGATCCTTTTTAGCCCAGGTCCTTGTTCATGCAGATTTCTCATCATGTGCTCTATACGTAATCCTAGATGAGTTTTCTGCTGTAGATGACATTTACATCTAGCATAAGATTTTATAAAAAGCATTTCAGCATGGGAGTCAACTTGAGACCTTGTTAAATCACTCCCCTTACCAGAAAAAAACTGTTTTTCTTTTTTTTGCCTTCTATAAACCTCAATGGAGAGTTTTCTTTCTGCTATAACCTTACTCAACTCTGATTTTATTTCGCCATCAGGTAATAAGCCAGCCCTGGATCTTAAAAAAATCTCCACTACAGCATCTGTAGAACCTACTAGAAAATGACGATCCTTATAATCTGCTTTGCAGCTAAGCTCCGACGCACTATTTCTCAGCATCGAAAGATCGGGAGCTGAATAGCTAGTTCTAAGAGGTATTCCCGACATAAAGTTCTTCCTTTTTACGTTAAAATTATATTATCTATCCAAAGGTCCATACTACAGCCGATGCCATAGCTACCTAAGAAAAGTTAAGAGACACGAATAAATTTCAGGGACTTGCGGAAAGAAAGATTACTATCCAATAATAATTTAAAACAATAACTCAAATAAGCCTCACGATAAATTTTATTTTCTTTGAAAAAAATTAAGGATTCAAATAAAATAATTCGAAAAATTAATCCCCTTAAGAGGCTTATGGCAGCTCCAATAGATGTATCAAATTTATCTCCCCTATATCTTCGATTTTTTACAGAAGGGGACCCCCGAGACGAATATACCCAGATGATCTCTCTTAGCGATAAGGTAAACACTACCATACAGGGATTTTTTGCAAATCTTGCCTTCACGACACCTTATAGATTGGTGTGTAACCTAAATGATGTTAATCTGGAAAAAACCTGGTCAGAAAATCAGGTAACTAAAGATGCGACTCCTGACTACCCAGCAGGCCTTATTTTTGTCACCGCCATAAGAGCTGAAGCTCTAGACCCAAATACCGTAATGCTGCCGGACCTTGCAGCAAGACTTAGCACGATTCCTGGATAATACCAGTCCGAAAAATTTTACATCTTATGGCTTGATTGCCATGCTATAAAATGGGAGTCATTCCGGATTGGATCGAATGATGAGTGAGAAATAACATCAGAGATATTCTGCAGCCCCTCGCGGGTGGCCGTTTCTAGCCAGCCGATGGCAGCTTCTGGCTCTGCCAGCTCCCCATGGGCATAGGCATTTCTAAGAGCTGTATCGACCGTCGGCAAGATCTGGAAGCTATCAGCCGAAAGCTTTATCACAAGAGGATAATCTTTTTCTTCGAAGGCGGCTTTATGAAGAAGACACATCGCATCGGGCGCAAGCTCTGTACTTACATCTTTTAATAGCTCATAGGTCTGTTTTACATTTCCTTTTTCAAACTCTAAAAAAGCAAGGTACTGAGTTGCCATGTTAAAAATAAGACCTTTTTTAGCCTCGGTGCGAAGAGCTATAAGAGCGGCCATTGCCTCTGGTTTATGACCAGTATTCAGAAGCTCTTCAGCTTTTGTTAAAGAGGCCTTTATCGCATCACTGCGATCGGGCTCTGAAATAAATTTTGTTTTCCTCCACCCATCATAGCTTTGAAAGGTGAGTGAAAAAAATAGAGCCCCCATCAAGCACGACATAAGTGCATACCGAAATCCCTTAAGCCCAAATATCGCTTCGAGTACTACCCGAAGCAGCTGCCCCCCATCGAGAGGAATCACAGGGATTAAGTTGACAATTGTCCAAAAGAGGTTGACCACTTGGACGAGCGTCAAAACAGATCCCATGGTTGAGGTTGCAATCGAGGGGACTTGTAATAATACAGTTGCTATCAAGAAAAGAAGAAAACCGAATAAGGGCCCATCTAAGACGATGAAGAAGCGCTTCCAGAAGGGAAGCTTATCCCCTTCATGGAAAGTGATCCCCCCCATGGCTACAAGCTCGATATGGGGCTTTAAGCCGAAGGCAAAAGCCGTAATGGCATGTCCGAGCTCATGAAAGAGGACAGACACAAAAATAATCCCTATCCAAATAGCCGTTCCTATCACATTGCCGCTATAGAGAAATCCTATGAGGGCGGCGACTAGCCAGAAAGTGGGATAAATCAGGATCGGGATCCTGCCAGGTATTCTTATCATTTTTTAAAGTTCTTTATCGCTTGTTGCATTTTGACACCCATATCAGCTGGAGACTCAGCAACCATTGCACCTGCAAGCTTCAGAGCCTGCATTTTATCTTTGGCTGTTCCCTTACCACCGGAAACTATCGCTCCAGCGTGGCCCATTCTACGGCCAGGCGGGGCTGTAAGTCCAGCAATGAATGCAGCGACGGGCTTTGTGCATTCATTTTTGATCCATTCAGCGGCCTCTTCTTCTGCAGATCCACCGATCTCACCGATCATGAGGATCGCTTCCGTTTCCGGATCATTTTGAAAGAGTCTCAATACATCGATAAAATTTGTTCCATTTAAAGGATCTCCCCCAATACCGACGCATGTGGATTGACCAAGGCCAAGAGCTGTTGTCTGCCATACGGCTTCATAAGTAAGAGTTCCCGATCTAGAAACGATCCCTACTTTTCCTTTTTTATGAATGTAGCCGGGCATAATGCCTATTTTGCATTCATCAGGTGTGATAACACCTGGACAGTTGGGCCCGATGAGTCTTGATCTTTTACTCGAGCGCATCACGCGACTGACCTCTACCATATCAAGAACCGGGATCCCCTCTGTAATACAAATGATAAGAGGGATGCCGGCATCTTCTGCTTCTAAAATAGCATCCGCTGCAAAGGGAGGGGGAACAAAGATCACGCTTGCATCGCAACGGGTGATCTTTTGTGCCTGATATACCGTATCAAATACAGGCAGTCCTAAAATCTCCTGCCCCCCTTTGCCGGGAGTCACTCCCCCAACAAAGTTACTTCCATAAAGAAGCCCTTGCTCCGTATGGAAACGTCCCGCTTTACCGGATATGCCCTGAGTAATTACTTTTGTGTCTTTATTAATGAGTATTGCCATGCTATTACAGCTCCTACTTAAGGCTTAAAACAGCGACGGCTTTTTCTGCCGCATCGGACAAGCTATCTGCTGTTGTGATCGGAAGTTTCGATTCTTTTAAAAGGCGCTTACCCACTTCCACATTCGTTCCTTCCATGCGGACAATAAGAGGCACTGTAATAGAAAATTCTCTTGCTGCATCGATGATTCCTTCAGCAAGAGTTGCGCAATTCATGATCCCCCCAAAGATATTGACAAGGATCGCCTTTACCTGAGGATCTTCTAAGATAATTCTAAATCCAGCTGACACCTTCTCTTTAGAAGCTCCCCCTCCAACATCGAGGAAGTTTGCAGGCTTGCCACCATAGTGGTAGATAAGATCCATTGTTGCCATGGCAAGGCCGGCGCCATTGACCATGCAGCCGATGTTCCCATCGAGCGCTACATAAGCTAGATCGAACTCTTTAGCATCTACCTCTGACTTGGACTCTTGGGAAGGATCGTAACAAGAAGCTATATGCGGCTGGCGGAATAGGGCATTATCATCAACACTGATCTTAGCATCAAGGGCCCATATGTCTCCCTGCATATCCTCTACTAGAGGATTGATCTCAAGAAGGGAGGCATCATTTTTAATAAAGGCTGCAGCGATCGCTGAAGCAAGCTTCATCCCCACTTGAGCCTGCTTGCCCTGCCATCCCATAAAATTAGCTAGGCGTACAAGACGATAAGGTCTGATGTGGCCACTGAGTTCAATCGGTAGTTTTAAAATTTTCTCAGGATGTTTTTCTGCGATCTCTTCGATCTCCATTCCACCCTCAGGAGAAGCTATTAATACAGGCTGGGCCTGCTCACGATCGATGATTGCTCCGATATAATACTCTTTTTTGATGTCGATCGGTTTTGAGATGATCACCTTATGCGCCACAACCCCTTGAGGCCCTGTCTGGTTATTTACCATCTTCATACCGATAAGATGCTCGGCTACAGAAAAGATCTCTTCCGGAGTTTTCCCGAATTTCACCCCTCCGGCCTTTCCCCTTCCTCCCGCATGCACTTGTATTTTGACTACCCCTTCTGTGAGATTGAGGTCTTTGATGACCTTCTGTATTTCTCTTGTGTTGCTCGCAACACCAAAGGGAGGTATGGGAATCCCGTACTCTTGTAAAATTTCTTTTGCCTGGTATTCGTGTAAATTCATATAAACAGCCTCTCCTTCTATTCAAATCTCTTATCTGATAGACTTAAATTTCTATTCAACCTTAAAAGCTAAACTCATGATAACTTTTTTTAAAAACCGTTTTCAGAAAGTCAAAGACGCTCTCCTAAAGACAAGATCAGCTCTTGGCTTTCGTATCAAAGCCCTCATGGGAAAACCCTGGGATGAAGATACCTTTGAGCAGCTCGAGCAGATCCTTTATGAAGCAGATCTCGGTGGCGCCTGCGCCGAAGACTTTATCGACTACCTAAAATCAGAACTGAGACTTAAACCCTCTCACGACTTTGCCTCCATCATCAACCTGCTAAAAGTTAGAGCGGGGTCTATCCTTAATACTGCCCCGGCCCAAAAAATCCAAACCGACTCCCCTCACATCATCCTCGTGGTTGGAGTCAATGGTTCTGGCAAAACAACGAGCATTGCAAAGCTTGCCTACAACTACAAAAAACTAGGGAAGAAAGTATTGGTCGCAGCCGGTGACACTTTTCGAGCAGGCGCTATCGACCAACTGACCCATTGGGCAGAAAAGATCGGTGTCGACATCATCAAGTCAAAGCCCGGTGGAGATCCCTCAGGTGTCGCATTTGACGCCCTGTCAGCCGCTAAATCCCGCGGCTGTGACATTGTACTTATCGATACTGCCGGTAGGCTCCAAAATAAGACAGATCTGATGCAAGAGCTTGAAAAGGTCCGCAGAGTATGCCAAAAGCATACTCCCGCCTCCCCTCAAGAAACCCTTCTTGTTCTAGATGCAACAACCGGTCAGAATGCAGTTGATCAAGCAGAAGTGTTCCACAAGTTCACTCCCTTAACTGGCATTGTTCTTACCAAGCTCGATGGTTCTGCTAAAGGGGGAATTGTCCTTGCTATCTATAAGAAGCTCTCGATCCCTGTACAGTGGATAGGTGTGGGCGAAGGGGTAGAAGATCTTATGCCGTTTGAGCCTAAAGAGTATATAGAGGCTCTTTTCGAACTTTGAATTCTCCAAAACCTCCCCACTCGACTTAATTGAGCATGTTTTGAAGAACCCAGAATTTCAGATTGAAAAAACTTCATTGCATGTTTCTCGCCGAAAAAAAAGAAATAAAATCACGGCGAGAAATCGACATATGTAAGTTTCTAGTCGAAACTTGACAACCAAAAATCATAAGCAACTGATAGTCAATGACGCAAAAAAATCACATAAGTAACAAAATTGCATGTTTTGAAATATACAGGACTTCAATCCTAATATAGACACCTCTAAAGACTAAGGTGAAAAGGGGCGAAAAGCAGATGAGTACCAAAGCGCTGCTAGGTCATTTGCTTTCAAGCAACCTAGATCCCTTACACAATCTCTATCTGAATATTGACACCACTTGCATGAAGCCTTGGCTCCCTTGGAAAAGTAGCACTTAAAGGTTCAATACAGACAAAGGAAGACCCTTCCGGATGATAGATCTGCAAAGACCCCTCTTCGGTATGTGAGAGATACTTAACACGCACTTTGTGGGTGTCTGTATTAAGCATCACCTCAGTATAGAGCTCTTTATCTTGGGGATAAAACCCGTAGTCTAAAGAACCATCTAGGGGGATCTGTAAAAGATCTTTTTTTACCCAACTAGAGGGAGCATTTACCATGCCCTTCCCGTCAAAATACTCCCCCTTAACATCTGCTGTAAGAAAGGCAGCTCCCTTTCCTATAGCGTAGTAATAATGAGATCCTATAACCGAAGACTTTTCTGCGCTGACTGATAGCTCAATGAAGAGACCCTCTTTCCTTAGCTCTACATCCATATACATAGTGAAGTTGAATCCTTCTAGTAGAGATAGAAGAACCCCTTCCCAGGTATCATTTCCGGAGATGTTTGCATGAAGACTTGTATTTGTAGCGGTATAGTTCCAGGGAGCGTACCTGGCTATACCATGAGAAAATGGCTCTTTCACCCCTTTGGCTTTAAGCCTTGTAATATGGGGAAATCTCTCTTCAAAAGGAACTGGGGGGATTTCTTTACGGTGATGAAAGTGAGGGCCGATTAGGGCTCCAAGCCCTGCAAAGCGCTCAGTAAAAAGAGCGCTTGTCGAAGAATCGATTACCTCGATCCCCCCTTTTTTATAGCTGATGAGGTTCATCCCTTTGGAAGGGAGGAAGGTAGCTTCTAGAGGCTGCCCATCAGAGGCTATTGCTTTAAGAGTTACTGTCAAAGTGAGCCTCTTTAAAAGACAAAGGGAACGATCTTATACGGGACTTTTTTACAGTAGGTATTCCAGTCCTCCCCGTACTTCCCAGCGCAGCGCTTATCATCGCGTAGAGCTCTTTCTATCATAAGAAGGAAGAGAAAAATCACATAGAAGTAAGGCAAGAAGCTACTAAATAACGCAGGCACGCTCCAGAAAAAAGCTCCGAGAAACTCGGGCACATAATGGAAATGCCTGGAAATACCCCAAAAGCCGGAGGCCAGAAGTAAACTCTGCTTTTGCTCCCCCGTCTGTGTGGTATAGTTTGCTATGATGAGCTGAGGCTCTTTCTTCCAAACTCTACACTCCCCATTCATCATACGCACTTGCTGCCTTTGACGGTCTGCAAAGTAGGTGAGCAAAATGCTTACTGTACCGAGAATGAAAATAGCGGCAAATACCGGGAAACCTAGGTGATGGGGATGATTCACTAGATATAAGGTGGCAGATGGATAAACACCGGGAAGCCATACCATCGAGCCCCAACAGATATAGAAACCAGCCCTGTCGTGCATGATATCGGTAGATCCCAGATAGCCTGTTTCCCAAACAAAAAACTTGATTAGGTATATGAGCTGCAGCATTATCACAAGAAGCATAGCATCGCTTAGACCATAAAGCTCATGTTGCTTGGCAGCAAATGATACGATGATAAGGCCCCAAGCGACAAGTCCAAATCTGCAGTTTATATACTTCTTGATATCCCATCCAAGAAGGCGGGGATAAAGTTCGGTACCCCAGTAGTAGTCGAAGATCGGATTGCCGGAAGATCCACAGTCTGTCGAAGAAGGAAAAAATCTCCCCTTAATGTACAAAAGGAAACAAAAGGAAAAACTGGCTATGTTTAAGGCTCCAATCAGCTCTCCAAAATGATCATAAATAATGGTTGGAGAAAATACATGTAGCTTAAACGCTAAGATGTAAAAAAGACCGATCGATATAAAAAAACCTTGCGGCCCGTTAGCTCTATATATAGGGACATTGCCCTTAGAGGTAAGAGGTCCGTAAAACTTTCTTCCTGGGGTAAATTGCATGATTAGAGCTTGCGCTACAGCAAAAAAACCAATCATCTTCCAAGCGATGGAAGAGCCCCAAAATACCGGCTCCCATATGTGATATAGGGTAGAAAAAAATCCACGCTCTGCACAAAGCCCCCATAATCTACTTAGCGATCCATCCAGTACTACATTAGTATACCAAACAAGTATCACAAGCGATGGGCAGCAAATCATTAAAAAAAGAGGTACGGCTGTTCGTTTCCAAAAACGAGCGAGCGTATTTTCTAGTTCGGCTTGTTTCACTCATCCCCCTTATCATTGCTATCTATTACACGGCTGTATCAAATCATTACATAGAATATCGCCCAGTTTTAAATCCAGCGTTTTTAAATATATTTTTTTAACGAAAGAAATCCTAAGGTGCAAAGGTCATCAAGTTAAAACTAAAAACAATACCTCTGTAAAATAGAACATAAAAACCCCTTTCTAACTTCACTTCAACAGGAATACAAGAGCTAAAACTGTTTATAGAATTGAGATAAATAGAGGGAAATTAGGTGTGATATTCTCAGAGAAAAAACAGGAGATTTAAAAAAAAATTAAATTTCTTTCTTTATTTCTTGTAATTTCAACAACACTTTGCAATACTCCAAAAATTATCAAACTAACCATATTTTATTGGTGCTATGAAAAATTCAGGAGTATTCCTACACTCTCCTTTTTCAGAATCAAATGTAATGAAGGGAAATAATCGCTCTCTTTTATTACAGTTCATCTTATCTGAAATTTTTCAAAGTAAACAATCTGAGCAAAGCAAAGAGCCTCTCACAAAGATCTTTTTTTCTGTATCTTCATCCTTCTATCCCTTAGACTGGTCTTCTCAAAGAGGGCACCTGAATAAGGTCATAGAACACACGCAACTAATGCAGAAGGCATTCCCTGAGCAGGGACCAGCTGTTGCAATATTTAGACATGCGTTGCAAAACACGACAACGGTAATTGCAAATCACTGTGACACTCCTCTAGAGAATTTCGATAGGCAATTGACCCTTTATTTAAAACAACTATTCTTAATGCTAGAGCCGATGATGATCGAATGTATAGATGACGAAAACTTCGTATTTTTTCTTCTGAAGAACCAACAGATGATCCACTCCCTCACCCACCGCAGCTATCTGCTAAACTTCTTGCAAAAAAATTGTGAAGAGATAGAATCTCTTAGCAAATCGCTCTGTGACAGATTTCACTGCAGAGGATTTTCTGGTTTAATTTCTGAAGTTAAAGCATCGATCAACTATTTACAGCAAATCAATGAGTAACACCCTCTCCGAACTCCACTCACTTCTATCCGATACCCTCGACTATATTAGCGATGAATATAAAGAAAAAAAATCCCTCCTTACCTCACCTGAGAGTTACGAGTTTTTTGCTTCTTTTAAAAAAGTGGCAAAAGAGCCCGCGCCCCCTGCTCAGGCACCCTTTACCCCTATTGCTAAACTACCTAGTAACCTGGTTCCGAGTAACCCGGTCCCGGAAAAACTGGCTCCGGTTAAACCTGCTTCTTTCCCAAAAAAAGAAGAGCCCCTCCCCTTGGTTAATAAGTCAGCACCTTCCGCGCAAGCAGCTGTTAAAATTTCTACTACCTTAGATTTTTCTGAGGAGATGAAAAAGCAGGTCATGAAGATTCTTCCGTCAATCACTATCCTGCGAGATATTCCGAGTGATGAAGATGCGATAATACTCTCGGAGGCCTGGAAGCAACCAACAAAACAAGCAGATGTTCTACTCTTTAGCTTTTCCGAAAGTCCCGAGACAGACAGGTTTCTAACCAACATTAAAAAAGCAATTGAAGCTCATTTTTGCAGCTGCTCTATACTTGATGCAAAAGTTTGGGAAGAAAAAAAGGAGTGGACTCCTTTTTTTACTATCCACAAACCCAAACTCATTATCGGATCTCCGGAGATATTTAAAACAAAACAGCTCCTTGGATTTTACAAAGAAAATACCGCTTCTAAGGAAAGGTTTTTGCACGAGCATCCTTTTATGCTACTATTATCCCTTTCCCAATATCTGAAATTTCCGGAGCAAAAAAAGGACCTGTGGAACAATCTATGCAACCTACTGAAGAAAACTCCATAGCCGCAGTCCTTCTTGATGACGCCCTAAATAACACCCTCGATTATCTTATTCCTTCGAGTATGCAAATCTTTCCGGGCTCTAGAGTTCTTGTTCCCGTAAGAAACACCTTTCGCCAAGCAACCGTTTGGGAGCTTAAATCCTCCTCCGAGTATAAAGCTCTTAAAGCCATCCATAAGCTCTTATCTGTTGCATCGGTAACAACACCTGATCTTTTAGAGCTTGCCCGGTGGATGTCGAGGTACTACTGCACCCCCTTACGTAAAGTATTAACAACCATACTTCCCTCTAGCATCCGCGGCGGCGCTAAAGAAAAAGAGCAGTACTTTGTTAAAAAGGCTCTTTCTCAAGACGCCCTTGCTAAACTTTGTGCCGAGCTTCAAAGGACAAATTCTTCCCAAGCTAAAGTTCTCGAGATTCTCCTAGAAAATCCTAAAGGTATTTTCTTAAGTGAGCTCATGAAAGAAGCTGAGGTCACACGCAGCCCCATTGAATCTCTGGTTAAGAAAAAAGCGATCACTTTAGAAAAAAGCGTTTTAGATAGGTCCCCTATTTGGGATGAAGAATATTTTTTGAGCAAACCTAAAAAACTAAGTGATGAGCAGGCTCTCTGCCTTGGTAAAATCCAAGATTCCCTGTCTAAAGGGGTATTTGCTCCCCACCTACTTTTTGGAGTGACAGGCAGCGGTAAGACAGAAGTATACCTCCAAGCAATTGAGCATGCCCTTAGCCTAAAGAAGGGAGTGATCTTTTTAATACCGGAAATCATTCTCACCTCACAAACTATAGAACGGCTTAAAAGCCGTTTTAAAGAAAAAATCGCCCTCCTCCACTACCGCCTATCTCCGGGTGAGCGGCATGACACATGGAAAAATATATTGTCCGGAGCCTCTCCGATTGTTGTGGGAGCCCGCTCAGCTCTTTTTAGTCCAGTGCCAAACCTCGGACTCATCATCGTAGATGAAGAGCATGAATCATCGTATAAACAAACAGACGAAAGTCCCTGCTATCACGCAAGAGACTGCTCCATTGTTAGAGCTAAGTACTGCAAAGCAACGGTCATCCTTGGAAGCGCAACTCCAAGCCTTGAGACCTATGAAAATGCCCTTGCTGGCAAATACGAACTAAGTACTCTCACTTCACGACCTGGCCACTTTACTATGCCGACCGTGCATGTCGTGGACATGAAGCATGAATATGACAAGAAAAAAGGGTTCACCCTTTTTTCTGATAAGCTACTTGGAGCGATTAAATCCCGTCTTGCTCTCGGAGAGCAGTCCCTACTACTTCTAAACCGAAGAGGCTACCATAGCTCCCAAGTATGCTTAAGCTGCGCCCATATCATGAAATGTCCCCACTGCGATATGAACCTCACCTTCCACCTCGGAGAAAACATCCTTGCCTGCCATTTATGCGATTTTAGGCAGAGGCTCGAAAAATGTTGCCCTAGCTGCCATAAAGAAGGGCAGTTTAAGTTCAAGGGAGCCGGCACAGAGATGGTAGAAAAAGCGATGTACGCTCTATTTCCTGAGGCAAGGATTGTCCGTATGGATGCCGACACCACAAGAAAGAAGGGATCTCACGAAGAGCTCTGTAAAAAGTTCAAAAGTGGCAAAGCGGACATTTTAATCGGCACGCAGATGATAGCCAAAGGGCTCCACTTCCCTCTTGTGACACTCGTTGGCGTACTCAGTGCCGATATCAATTTACAGATCCCCGATTTTAGAGCTTCCGAGTCTGTCTTTCAACTGCTCACTCAAGTTGCTGGAAGATCCGGCCGGGGAGATCTGAAAGGTGAAGTAATAGTACAAACTCTGATTCCCGATCACTCGGTGCTTCAGCATGCAGCAAAACAAGATTACCTAGCCTTCTATAACGAAGAGATCGAAGTGAGAAAAATCTTCGACTATCCCCCCTTCGTCCATCTCATCAAATGCACCCTTGTTGGGGACGATATGGAGCTCACCCTCCAAAAAGCCAAGGAAGCAAGAAGCTACCTCACTAAGGAGCTCCCCTCTCAAGTAGAGCTCCTAGCTCTCACCCCCTGCGGCCGAGCTAAAGTGCAAGACAAGTTCCGCTACCAGTTCTTACTTAAAATGAAAAAGATGGTACCTATTCATGAGAAGATAGACTTCCTATCTCGAAAACTTGAGAAAGACAAAATACACTTGCACGTGGATGTAGATCCCCTATCGACATTTTTTTAAAAGAGTTTTACACAGGCAATACTTCTATTTTACAAGGGAGAGGTACTTAGCTGCATCCTTTAGAGAAAGACACGCATACTCTACCTTATAATCAGGATACTGCTGGATGAGTCCCTTAGCCTTTAATTCGAGCTCAAAGAGATTGCATTTCTTAGGATTAATTTTTACTTCAGCGATGAAGAGCTCTTTATCCAAATCAT
>JAPLSW010000059.1:30835-53019 GCA_026398435.1 Chlamydiota bacterium
CAGGCGGTTGTATTTTTTTTGCTCTGCAAGAAGCTCTAGAAAAAATCTCTCTAGAAACCTTCCTATATACATCGAGTAGTCCCGATCGATGACTCTACGGACATAGTCAAAATTCTTAAGCTCAATAGCACTTCGATTTCGATAAAAAAAACGAAACCAGAAATTTAAGAAAGGATCTTTAATTGCAAACTTTAACCTTTGAGATCCGGGCTTTGCATCAAAAGGAACTACTCTATATATCACATTGTAGGTGTTTTCTAATTTGTCTAGATAGCCCCCGACATTACTTCCTAAAATCGATTCAATTTCAGAGCGAGATGTCTTACCAAGGGATAAAAGCTCGAGTATGGCAAAATACGTTCCATACTCCTTGCCAAATTCCTCGATAAGGGTATTTCTTCCCTCTTCAAGAAAAGGAGAAAATTCCTTAAGCATAAAAGATAATGCCTCATCTTTGCAGGTAACTCCATTTGTCATCAGCATGTCTACGTATTTTGGCACCGATCCTGTTAGAACATATAGATCAAATACTTCTTGAAGACCCGTAATTTTGTGGTCCTTGAGAAGACCAGTAAGTGTCGTAAGAGAAAATGGAGAAAGCTTTAAGGTGCGATCTGCTCTACCAAAAAGAGGCTCTTTTTTATCCTCGAAGATTTTATGCATGAGCGAGTAAACAGACCCGACTGCAATAAATAGCATTTTGGAGTCTTTTTTGTAGGAGTCCCACAAATTTTGCAATTCAGAATAGACGGCAGGGTTGATCGTAAAAAACTCCTGAAATTCATCAATGATAACGACAATTTTCTCTTTTTTAGCCTGCTCCAAAAGCAGAGTAAATACGTCCTTGAATCGCTTGATTTCTCCGACGAGTGGAAAGGAGAGCTTTTCTCTTAAAATAGGAAGGTAATCTTCACAGAGCAAAACTTCCGGTTTTTTTTCTACGAAGAAATAATAACAAGACAAGGTCTTTGCAAACTCTGTTGCCAAAAGGGTTTTACCAAGTCTGCGCCTTCCGGTTATAACAGTAAGCTTTCCCCCTTGATCTGTTTGCTTCCATAGCGTATTAAGCTCAGCCAGCTCATTTTCTCTATTATAAAATTTCATCCGTAACCTACATTACCGTAATACCCATTACTGTAACACAGGTTACCAAAATTGTCAAACAGGCCAAATATAACCTATTTTTCCATAAATACAAAATCAATCATTAACTTGCTAAAAAACTCATTATCAATCAGTTAAACACATGACCCCCTATCACCTAAGGTGACGATCATAGAAACAAGGCCTCCTCCGTTTGGGGCACTCGCAATTTAAGATTTTCTTTCTTTGAGGAAACTCTCCTGATTCCTTATCCTCTTTGGCCATTATCATTTTTAACATCAGGAAACATAACTCATGACAACTCAACTAATTTGCACGACAACGTCTCAAGCACCCACAGAAAGAAGACACCCAAGCACACCAGTTCCAAGGATGGGATTTCATTTTCCAGAATCACCTAAGGGATCTTTGCATGATTTAGCAGATAGAGCGCAAAAACATTTTACCAAAACGATTACGTTATTAGAAACAAGCTTAGAGGAAGCCCAAGAGAGTTTTGCTACAGCTTGCAAAATACTACCAAAGCCTTCCGAACTAGCTTTCAGTGAATTTTCAGGATCCGATAGAGCTATCTATACAGCAGTTCAAAAACGAGCCAAGGAAGTGACGGAACTGATTCAAACAGCACTAAAAAGTTTTGGTGATGCTTAACCCAAAATGCTTGGCTCTAAAAAAAGAAAAAACAGCTACATTCTTCGTAAATGACAAATAACGAAGAATTGGTATACTGCGTAGAGTATTTTTTCTTGCGGCTGCAATTCTTATAATTTATCTCAGGAGTCACTCCATGGTGTCCGTTCCTTCTTTGGCAGAAACAAAAGAAATGTCCTCTTCTCTATTTGAAGACGGCCAAATTTTCCACCCTTCAGGTTCCTTCAAAGAAAACGCCAACATCCAAACACCTGCATTATACGAAGAATCTACAAGAAATAGACTTTCCTTTTGGGAAGAGCAAGCTTCTTGTATCGATTGGATAGCGCCTTGGAAAAAAACACTAGAGTGGAATCCCCCCTACGCAAAATGGTTTGTTGGAGGAGAGCTTAACGCTTGTTATAATTGCCTAGACCGCCATGTAACTACAGATACACGTAATAAGACAGCTCTTCTTTGGGAAGGAGAAGAGGGTCAGACGCGAAGCTTTACTTATGAAGAGCTCTGCATCGAAGTACAAAAATTCAGCAATGCCCTTAAATCCCTGGGAATCAAAAAAGGGGATCGCGTAGCGATCTACCTGCCCATGATTCCAGAGGCAGTAGTGGCTATGCTAAGCTGCGCTCGGCTTGGAGCTATACATACGGTGGTATTTGGTGGGTTTTCTTCTGAGTCTTTAAAAGACCGAATTCTCGATGCGGAGGCAAGTCTTGTGATCACGGCAGATGGAGGCTTTCGTAAAGGCAATATTATCCCCCTTAAAGAAGCGACAGACATTGCTGTAAAAGATTGCCCAACCATTAAAAATGTGGTCGTTATTCAGAGAACAAAACAAGCGATTTCCATGCAGCAAGGAAGAGACCTCTGGTATCACGATCTGATGAAAGATGCCTCCCCTATCTGCCCTATAGAGCCCATGGACGCAGAAGATGTTCTTTTCATTCTTTATACATCGGGAACTACAGGCAAGCCTAAAGGGATTGTTCATACCACAGGTGGTTACATGGTAGGAGCTACCATGACAACACGCATCGTCTTCGATATCAAGCCAAGTGATGTATACTGGTGCACAGCCGATATTGGCTGGATCACAGGTCATAGCTATGTTATTTATGGACCTATGTCTAACGGGATGACACAGCTGATTTATGAAGGAGCTCCAGATTTTCCTTCTAGAAACAGATACTGGGAGCTCATCGAAAAATATGGAGTTACTACACTATATACAGCGCCGACTGCCATCCGCACGTTTATGAAATGGGGGCCGCAGTGGCCAGAAAAGCACGACCTTTCTTCTCTACGTCTTCTTGGATCTGTCGGAGAGCCCATCAACCCCGAAGCCTGGATGTGGTATTATAAACACATCGGAGAGGAAAAATGCCCGATCGTTGACACCTGGTGGCAGACGGAAACAGGTAGTATTATGGTAGCGCCCATTCCTGGGCTTACTCCCCTGAAACCTGGAAGTGCGGGTAAACCCCTACCGGGCATAGAAGTTGCTGTCTTAAATGATGCAGGAGAAAAAACATCTTCTGGCTATTTTGCTATCACCTCTCCATGGCCTTCTATGCTTCGTGGAATCTATAAAGACCCTAAAAGATACGAAGAGACATATTGGAGTAAGTGGGATGGGATGTATTACTTTACAGCCGATGGAGCAAAGCAAGATACCGATGGAGACTACTGGCTTATGGGACGTGTTGATGATGTAATCAACGTATCAGGTCATCGCTTAGGCACTATGGAAATAGAAAGTGCTCTTGTCGACTATCCATCTGTTGCAGAAGCTGCAGCCATAGCCATATCCCATCCGATTAAAGGACAAGCCATCGCGGCATTTGTGACGTTAAAAGAGCAAAGCAAAGTAGATGATACTCTTGAAGATCTTTTGAAGCGGCATGTAGTAAAAAAAATTGGAGCTCTTGCAAGACCTGAGAAAATCATCTTCATTTGTGACCTTCCTAAAACACGAAGCGGTAAAATCATGCGCCGGCTACTTCGTGATATAGCGGAAGGAAAAATAGTTGGTGATACGACAACCTTATCTGATCCAGCTGTCATCAAAGAGATTAAATCCCAATATGACAATGACTAGTATTCTAAACGCAATACTCCCTAAGGCAAACTTAGGGAGTATTGATAATCTGCGAGGCCCTAAGACACCTTATTTCGGTGCCGTTGCCAATATTTTTCTAGCATTATCGATTACTTCGCATAGACATTTAATCTTATACGTTAAAAATTTGTATGTTGCAGTTTGAGAGTGTATAAGACCTATAACAGATCTACCCGCTTCAGTAATCTCTGTAAAGCGGCATTCTCTTTCTGCAGCCTCTGCCTTTAAAGCCACGTTTTCTCCTTCCACTCTTTCAATTCTCCCTTTGAGATCAGCTATCATCCTTTCAAAGGCCGCTGTAGTGCGATCAGCTGCTGCTGCCACAGAGATTCGTCTTGCTGGGGCTCTATAAGCGCCTTTCTCTCTGGCTTCATTAAGTTTTTCACTTAAAGTAGCAATGGTGGCCGTAGCTTCCGCAAGGTGGGCCTCCATTTCTGCAGCTTCCTTTCTTAGCCCTGCATTTTCCCCTTCTACTCTTTTAAGCTTTCCTATGAGATCATCAACTGTCGATGCAAGGGCCGCTGTTGCCCGGCCTATGGCATCTTGCACTGAGGGAGGGATAATATCGCAAATAACTTCTTGCCCTGGGGCATCTTCAACATGAGGCTTTCCATCCATAGCCTCTTTTCCTAGACGTGTGATTTCATCGCACACTTTTATAAATCTTACTGTGAGATCAGCGCTGCGGCGTTCTGTATCCGCGTGCAGCTTAGGGATATCTAAGCTACCTAGAGGTACCTTAGCAAGACTAAGTGTTTTTCTAGCATTCCCGATTGCCTCATAAAGAAGATCTATATAATTTTGCAAAGCGACATTTAGCGCAGATTCAGAAAGTAGAAAATTTATAGCATTTCGAGAGGATACAGTAATGCGCGCAAAGCGGTCATCCCTTTCAGCAGCTTCTTTTCTTAAACCTGTGTTTTCCTGTTCCACTTTTTCAAACTGCGCTCTTAGATCGGCGCTCGTCTTTTCGTAGGCAGCCCTAGTACGCTCTACTAAATCCTCTACAGGAGGTCTTATACGCGCGCGCGAAGGGGCTCTTAGTTCTAAAGGTGCCTCTTGGGCTCCCAAAGTAGCAAATGGTGTTATCCCTGTCATAATTTAATCTCCTTATAAGAATCGAAAAGAACAATTATTGAAATTCAAATAGGGGAAATCGTATAGAAAAATAAAATTGATTTCCATTAAATATAATATTAATATTAAAATTCACGCATTTTTATTTAATAATTAGAAGTGAATTTCAAAATGCGGAAAAACAAACCCTGAATAGGAACGACATTATAGAACATCTCTCCAGAGACTTAAAGCCATGTACAAAATACTGATTTTCCTATATTAAAGTCCTTTAGTACTACTTCTTTTCACATCGGAAATTTTATGATACCTTCTAGCACCTGCACAAAACCTCCGTTTATTCTTCTATTTCTTCTTGTCTGTTTTGGATCGGTTGGTGCAGTACTTTTCACCCCAGCGCTCCCCCTTATCCAAACCTACTTCGATATTACAGTTGGGCAGGCGCAGCTCACTATCACCATCTATCTCCTCGGCTATGCCTTTGGGCAATTGCCCTACGGGCCACTTGCTAACGGCATAGGTAGAAAGAAAACTCTTCTTATAGGTCTCTGTGTTGCTATGATTGGGTCTTTACTATGCGCTCTTTCTTACCATACAGCGAGCTTTGGACTGCTTCTTGTCGGTAGATTAATCCAAGCTCTTGGCGCTTGTGTAGGATTGAAAATCAGCTTCACGATGATTGCAGACCTTTACGAACAAACGGACGCGACAAAAAAAATCTCTCAGCTACTGATTGCTTTTGCAGTGCTTCCCGGAGTGGCAGTTGCCATTGGTGGCTGGCTTACCCATTTTTGGGGATGGCAAAGCTGCTTTTACTTCTTAGCAATTTTTAGCGTAATTATGCTCTTATTTTCTTTAGTGCTTAAAGAAACTGCCAAAACACTCGATAAATCTTATTTGCATCCCCTACGTATCATCCAAGGATACAAAGCTACTTGCAAAAATACGAAACTTATTCTTTCAGCGGTTCTTATGGGATGTGGATCGGCCATCGTTTATCTTTTTGCCTCGAAGGCTCCCTTCATAGGTATCGTCACACTTGAAATGTCTCCACAAGATTTTGGAAATTTAAATCTTATCCCGGCAGTGGGGATGATCGGTGGATCCTTACTTGCGATGTATTTAGCAGGTAAATTTTCGTTTAGCAAACTTCTCGGAGTTGGCATTGCTGGATCAATGGCAGCCGCTGTCGTTATGCTACTGACCTTTGTATTTGGGATGATTAACTGGTTTACGTTATTTGTTCCTATTTCTTTTTTGTATGTTGCGGAAGCTCTTATTTTTTCTAATGCTTCCGGGTTTGGCCTATCGAGCTCTAAAGACAAATCCAATGGCTCTGCTATGCTTAATTTTATCAATCTTAGCCTTGCCCTATGCGGAGTATTTTTTGCGCAGTGGATTTATCCGCAGTCCGCAATCATCCTTCCTTTAGCGTTTATTTTTCTTCTTCTTATGATGGCAGTTACCTGGCTGAAACTAAAAAAAATCAAGTAATTGAAATTATTTCTTTTCAATTATTGCCACGTACTTAATATGAAGAAAAACAACAACGTGGTGAATGATGAATAAGCTACTGCAAAAATTTAATCTCCCATTTTCAACAGCACCAAAAGAAGTTATCCTACTTCTAAAGGCTTTTGCTAAGAAGCAGCCCAGAAGCGAAGCGTCCCCTCTTTCCAAGGCTCTTATTAAGAAAGTAGAGACATTCCAAAAAAATCTCATTCAGCATGGCCTCCCCCCCTTCCTAGAAATTGCAGAAGTTAACCACTACATAGAAACAGGCGTATTCTTAAAACCCACAGCCAAAGCCCTAAAAGTGGGAACATTCATCGGCATATATACAGGTGAGTATGAACTTGTTTTATCTACAGAAACCAAAAACAACCACTATGCCTATGATGTTGCAACAGGACTGAAAATCAAAAAGAAGCACCTCCCTTTAATTCGCTCTCAAGGCAAAAACATAACAGTTAAAGAAGAATACTCTATACAAACCAACGCTGCAGCAAAAGGGAATTTTACTCGCTATATCAACCACAGCTCCGTTAAGAACAACATCGAAGCATTTACAAGAACACTTCCCGATGGAACCATCGAAGTTTGTCTTTTTACCTCTAAAAAGATCTGTCCTGGTGAGCAGCTCCTCTCCAACTACGGTGGTCAGTATTGGGCAGTTCTTCCGATCATTCCAGAACCTGTTACTCCACGTAGCTACAAGCTTGGCAAAGACGGGCATGTTACAAAAAATCCCAAAATAGTACTTGGTCACCCCTTTGAAGAAGAATCTCTATTAAAATCGATGCGCGCTGGCTTAGAGCTAGAGACCGGAGAGCTTGAGAGAACCTTTAGATCCTATCTTTCTAAAAAAAGGATCCGCTCTGTGACAAAATCCATCGAAAAAAAGACCGATATTTTTGAAGATGACATCTTAGAAAGGGGTTTGCCCTTAAACTTCGAACTCAAAGAATGCACCTCCCCCTTTAAATGGGAAGTATATGTTGGAAGAAATGGTAAGAAAATCAAGAAGGGTAGCTTTATCGGAGTGATTGGAGGAAAGTGGTGTCTTGTTAACCATCTAGATTCTGATATGGTAGATTCAGGTCTTGAGTACAAAGGCAAACACCTTTATCTGAACCAAAAAGAGTCTTCCAACTTCACAAGACTGATCCCCTCAGCTCTTAAAGGTAATATTAAAGCGACTCTCTACAAGAAAAAGGGTCCCAGTGGACTCTATATTGTATTAAGCGCTTTAAAAGACATTAAGCCGGGTGAAAAACTCTTAATCCAAAAAAAATAGCCCGAAAAAAATTGAGGCGGCATGCATTATTTAAGCTTCCTTCAGCTCCTTATTTTTTTTGTGGCTTTGCTTATTACAGCAAGATATCTGGGTATTCATCTCTATAATGTCCTAACAGAGGGGAAAAAACCGTTTCTTTCCTCTGTTATCGGCCCGTTAGAAAAACTCACCTATAAAATCGCCCGTATCGATACAAACCAGACTCATAGCTGGAAGCAGTATCTAGCCTCTATCCTACTTTTAAGTCTACTGGGCATAGTCTTTGTGCTGGCAATACTTCTAGGGCAAGGGCATCTTCCATTAAACTCTCAACATTTTGGAGCTCTGCCATTTCCTCTAGCTTTGAATATAGCCATAAGTTTTGTAACAAATACCAACCTGCAAAACTATGCTCCGGAAACTACCTTAAGCGCCTTTTCTCAGATGACAGCTCTGAACGTGCAAAACTTTATCTCTCCAGCCATTGGATTATGTATAGCGGCAGCTCTTGTTAGAGCTATATCTTCTAAAGGGGGAGGGATCTTAGGTAATTTCTGGGTCGATTTTATACGGGTTAGCTACTACATATTTTTGCCTTTAGCTCTTATTTTGAGTGTCCTTTTTTTAGCCCAAGGCACTCCTCAAAATTTAGAAACATATACGAGCATCACGACAATAGAGGGAAGTAGCGGGCGTATTATTCAAGGGCCCATTGCCTCACAAGAAGCAATAAAGGTTCTCGGCACAAATGGGGGGGGCTATACAAATACCAGCTCCGCGCACCCGTTTGAAAATCCCAGCCCCTTTTCCAATTATCTACAGATATTTTTTATGATGATCCTCCCCTTTGCCCAAATTTTCTATTTTGGCAAGAGTATAGATCATAAAAAACACGCGAGGAGTATTTTTGCTGCCCTTGGCTGCATTTTATTAATCGGCATAGCATGTATTACCACATTTGAATCGAAGGCAAATCCAGCTCTTACCCCACTTGCCATTGAAAGCTCTCAAGGGAATAGGGAAGGGAAAGAGCTCCGTTTTAGCATCATTAGCACCTCTCTTTACACAGCTTGTTCCAGTGCCTCTACCAATGGAGCCGTGTGCTCGAATATAGATTCCTACTCCCCTCTTGGAGGGATGATCCCTCTTATCAATATCCAGCTCGGAGAAACGATTTTTGGAGGTATTGGATCGGGGCTCTATAAGATTATTATACTCATCCTTATAGCCGTTTACCTGGCGGGTCTTATTGCTGGAAAAACGCCAGAATATTTCGGTAAAAAAATTGAAAGCTTCGATATTAAAATGATGATGAGTGCTGTTTGTATCTGTCTATTTACGACTCTTGGATCTGCCGCATGGGCAATAATCAGCCCCTGGGGAAAAGAAGTGATTCTCAATAATGGTCCCCATGGATTTACTGAGGTACTGTATACTTTTTGCAGCGCCACAGGAAATAATGGAAGCTCTTTTCTAGGAAGTGCTTCTAGCACTTCAGGATATAATTGGGTCACAAGCCTTGCCATGCTCATCGGCCGGTTTGGGCCGATGATCCCTGTCATGGCTCTTGCTAATTCACTAAACAGAAAAAAAATTCATACTCCAAACGGCTCATCCCTTCCCTTAACAGGTCTTCCCTTTATCCTCCTGTTAATCGGGATCCTTCTTACACTTGGCGCTCTTACCTATCTCCCATCTCTTATCATGGGGCCGATCTTAGAACATGTATTTAGTCAGGAAGGAGTTTTATTCTGATATGAATACAAAGCTTATTACCTCTTACAATCCTCCTCTCTTTAAGGTGCTAATACACTCCCTGATAAAATGCAATCCGGTGACCTTATTTCATAACCCCCTTATTTTTATAACGGAAATCGGCGCTATTATCACAACACTCGAAGCGCTCTTTTTTACTCCAAGCGCTCATGTGCTAGGATGGCAGATCACCCTTTGGCTGTGGCTCACTGTACTTATTGCAAATATAGCGGAGACCCTGTCGGAGTTCCAAACTGCTTCCTTAACGGACGCTGTTAAAAAGACACGCTCAAAAATTATGGCCTATAGGAAGGAGCCAGATGAGTCCTTTAAAAGCGTATGCCACTTAGAGCTCCAGAAAAATGATCTATGTAGAGTTCGTTCTGGGGAAATTATTCCGGCCGATGGTCAGATCGTGGAAGGCTCTGCATCGATTGATGAATCTGTATTAACAGGAGAGACCCACCCAATTTTTAGATCTACCAGAAAGCATGACACTGTGATTGCCGGGAGCAAGGTACTCTCAGAGGAGATCCTCATCTGTGTAAGTCAGAGCCCTGGGCATAGCTACCTAGATAAGCTTTTAGCATTAGCTTACGGACAGCGCACAAAAAAATCACAAAGTGAAAAAAGTCTTTCTCTTCTACTCTCCTCACTCACTGCGATTTTTCTTGTCGTCATTATTTCCTTTCAGCTGTTTGGATTTTATTACCATCTACATATTTCTCTTACAAACCAAGTAGCCTTTTTTATTTGTCTTATCCCGACAACCATTGCCGGCCTCTTATGCACAATAAGATCGGCTGGTATCAGCCGGCTCTTTAAGCAGAATATTCTTTCAGCAGATCACCAGGCTCTAGAGATTGCAGGTAATGTTGACATTCTCATCTTCGATAAAACAGGAACTCTTACCTCAGGCAACAAAGTTGCCTATGAGCTTATGCCAGCTCTTGGAGTACCGGAGAATGAATTCCACACCGCATGTTACTACAGCTCTATTAAAGATCTGACAAATGAAGGAAAAAGCATTATAGAGTGGTTGCAAAAAAACTCTCCCCGTACAAGCGATGCTTTTCTAGCAGATGCTAAGTATGTCCCCTTTAACTCAGAAACAAGACTTAGCGGGGTAGATTTAGGAAATATACAGATACGTAAGGGAGGGGTTGATTGCGTCCTTTCCTTTTTAGGACAAAGCCTGCCGGAAGATATTTCCTACTGCGTACAGAGGATTTGTGAAAGAGGGGGATCCCCTCTTCTTGTAGCCTCAAATACAAAGATCCTCGGGGTGGTTTTTTTGAAAGACCAGATTAAATTGGGTCTTTCTGAAAAGTTTGCATCCCTTAGAAATCTTGGTGTTAGCACCCTTCTAGTAACGGGAGATAATGCAATCACTGCCGGGGCCATTGCGGGCGAGTCAGACATCGATGAAGTCATTGCAAATATAACACCCCAGCAAAAGCTGCAAATCGTAAAAGACAGGCAAGAGCAAGGCCTTATAGTTGGCATGATAGGCGATGGGATGAATGACACCCTTGCCTTAAAGCAAGCAGATCTTTCTGTTGCCATGCATGATGGTCATCTTGCAGCGCAGCAGGTCGCCAATATGATCGATCTGGACTCAAACCCCTCTAAGCTCTATGACATCGTACAGATTGGCAAGCAAATGCAAATCACCAAGGGCGCGCTTACAACATTTAGCTTAGCGAGCGATATCGCCAAATATTTTATTATCCTACCGGCCATTTTAACAGAAAAATTCCCTCTGCTCGCGCCTTTTAATATACTACAGCTATCCTCACCCCAGCATGCAATCATTAGTACGGTGATCTTTAATACCCTCATCTTGGGATTTCTGATGCCCCTAGCTTACAAGGGAGTTAAACTTATCCCAACCTCTACCACCCATATCTTTAATCACAATCTTCTGGTCTATGGGCTCGGAGGTATTCTTGCCCCCTTTGTTGCCATCAAGTGCATCGATGCCCTATTAAATCTGGCGGTTGGTTGATAATGCAACAATTCGCTAAGAAAACTCTTATCACCTCTTTCCTGATGCTGAGTTTATTTACGGTAATCTTTGGAGTGCTTTATCCCCTTGTAATCCGAGGTATTGGCTTTGCTTTTTTTCCTGAAGAAGCTGGTGGTAGTCTCATAAAAAATACGCAGGGTCAGATCATTGGATCAAAACTGCTCGGCCAAAATTTCTCTCAAGACAAGTACTTTCATCCAAGACCTTCTTATGCAGGGATAAAGGGATATGACCCTTCAGATTCCAGCGGAAGTTTTTTAGGACCCACATCGCAAGACTTTTTTAGTGCTGTTGAAAAGCGAAGTGTTGAATATAGAACCCTTAATGGCCTTTCTCCCCTGGAAGCGCTTCCTGCCGATGCAGTGATGAGCTCAGCTAGTGGCCTTGACCCTCATATCAGCATCGGGAATGCTTTGCTCCAAGCGCCACGCATTGCGAAAGCTCGGAATATCTCCGAAGAAACCGTAAGAATTCTCATCGAGCAGCATAAGTGCAGCTTTTGGTTTTCAGAGATCCCTTACCTAAATGTGCTAGAGGTAAACATCTTTCTGGATAACCTCCCTTTAACAGAAAAAAAGAAGTAAAGACTGCGTTTTTACGAATACATCGATAGTAAAGAGCCTATGGTTTCTTACACGCAGTATGAATAACCCTTAAGGCGGCCTTCATTTCTTTTAAGGTCCCACCCGCTCCAAAATCAAAATCCCCTATACTTTGATCCTCTATTTTTTTAAATTCTTGTCGGAGCTCCACATACCTTTCCCAGTAAAAAGGCTCCATACGACAGGGAGAGATATTTCCTGCCCTAATTTTTGTTGCCGCTTTTGCTACTAAAGAATATTCAACTTTAGCAATGATACTAAAGGAAAGAAAACCCTGTCTATTACTAGTTCCGATCGGTTGTGTCATACATTTCTCCAAAAGAAGTTTTGAGAGGAAAATTTACACTCTCAAAACATATCTTGCAAAAACAAAAAATATTTTTACCGCGCACAGTTTGCTTTTCTTGCAGATAACATCTGAAAATCCTACAATGAACACTTCAACAATCATAACCTCAAGAAAAAAATCTATGACCATACAACCTGACTATCACTCCCACGAGGAGTTCCGCAATAGATCCCAAAAGCTTCAAGAGATTGAAGCCCTTGGCATCAACCCTTACCCCCCCAAATTCACCCCAGAGTCAGAGTCTGCTGAGCTCTTAAAGCAATATGAAGGGAAGGAGCTTGGCCATAGCGAAGAGGCTGCAGAAGGCAAAACACCCTCGACCACCGTTGCCGGGCGCCTGGTCCTTTTCCGCGCTATGGGGAAAAATGCTTTCGGCCACATCCAAGATGAATCAGGCCGCCTTCAAATTATGTTCAATAGAGACATCACCAAAGTAGATGGTCTTCCAGAAGGGGAGCTTACCCACATTAAATTTATCGAAAAAAAGATCGATCTCGGTGATATCATTGGGATAGAAGGAAACCTTTTTTATACCCAAAAAGGGGAACTTACCCTTTTTGCAAAAAAAGTTACCCTTCTATGCAAAACCCTTCTTCCCCTACCAGATAAACACAGTGGCCTCACCGACAAAGGTGTTAGATATAGAAAACGCTGGCTCGATCTGATTTCTAACCAGGATGTTATGGGTCTTTTCCAAAAAAGATCTTCTATATACCGGATGATTCGGCAGTATTTTGAAAAAGTCGGTTTCATGGAAGTCGAAACCCCCGTTCTGCAGAATGTGTATGGCGGCGCGCAAGCGCGTCCCTTCACAACCCACCTAAACTCCCTCGAGCAGGATATGTTCTTACGGATTTCCCTAGAACTACCCCTAAAAAAACTCATTGTTGGTGGCTTTAATAAAGTGTATGAGATGGGCAAAGTATTTAGGAATGAAGGGATCGATAAAACACACAATCCTGAATTTACAATGCTCGAGGCCTATGCAGCCTATTGGGACTATAACGACATGATGGTCTTTACAGAGAACCTCTTTGAACAGATCGCTATGAAGCTGTATGGAACGACACTGCTTACCTACAAAAAAGAAGATACTCTTGAAGAAGTTGTCGTTGATGTAAAAGCCCCCTGGAAGCGCCTAAGCATGAAAGACAGTATCAAGCAATATGCAAATATCGATGTCAATCTTCTTTCCAATGGAGAAATGCATACTATTTTGAAAAAACAAGGTGTAGAAGACAAAAAGCTCAAAGATACCCCTCGCGGTATTTTGATCTCTCTTCTTTTCGAAGAATTTGTAGAACAGCACCTTATCCAGCCTCACCACATTATCGATCATCCGATTGAAACGACACCTCTTTGCAAGTTGCATAGAGATCCTACCCTTCGCCAAGAGAATTTTGTGGAAAGATTTGAAACATTTATCCTCGGTACTGAGTTTTGTAACTCATATACAGAGCTAAATGATCCCGTATTACAAAGGACTCTTCTTGAGGACCAGGCTAAGAAAAAAGAAGCAGGTGATGACGAAGCCAATCCCCTCGATGAAGAATTTCTCGAAGCGATCTGCCAAGGTATGCCACCAACTGGCGGCCTCGGAATCGGTCTAGATCGTCTTGTAATGCTCTTTACAAGCGCTCATTCTATACGCGATGTGCTCTTCTTCCCCATCATGAAACCGGAAGAGAATTAAGCCTAAAAGCAAAGAGGGAGTTTTTTAAACTCCCTCTTTGTTTTCTTTAATCTAATAAGAGTCTCTGGCTACTTCAAGCCCTGTAAATTTGACCTTCAGTATTAAGAAACATCCCCTTACCTTCTCTATGATCACTGTCATCAGATAGTTGAATATGTCCATTTGGCAAAGTTCTAAATGTAATAATCCCTTCGCTTTTAAAATTTGAAAGAGCTATGGCTTGTCCTGCAAAAGTCACCATTTTCTCATTAACGGTAAATGTACCATCTTCGAAAAGTTCTACAGAAGCTGTCCCAAAATCAAAAATAGTCCCAGCTTCATCGATATAAAGCTTTTGCGCCTCAGCAAAATTGAATAAAGAAATTCTATCTATGATGGCAGTTGCTACCTCACCGGTTGTCCTTGCTATCCTTTCAAACGGCTGACTATCCCAATCCGGTCCTTTAAGATGCACTAGGTGAGTAATTCCTATGTTGCGAGTTTCTCCAGTGACCGTACTGCGGATCTGAAGGTAAACTGGTTCTTTAGGATTAAGTTCTTCGCTAGTACAAGAAACCTCAATGTCCCTAGAAGCTAAGGTGTGATTTGCTATGGCTAGTGCCTGATGAATATCTGGTCTTGCGCCTACAATGCTTGCCATTTTGATCTCCATGGATTGCAATAAATTACTATTTATAATTGTAATAATAGTATATTATACAATATTGAAATAATAAAATTCCATGTAAATTATCAGCAATTTTGCTTTAGATTTATTCAACTAAATTATTGTTAAAGTCGAGAATTTGAGTAAAAAATTCAGATTCCTTAAGAGCACGTGTCACCCCGCTCATGTGTATTAAAACAGGCAGACAGGCAACACCTTTTGGACCTTTGATAGCTTGTAGCTTTTCTTTCATTTCGTGGACTACTTCAATAGAAATGGGCTTATGGGAAAATTTAATTTCGCAAATATACAGATTCTTAAAACGGGTTTGAATAAGATAATCGATTTGACAACTACTTTGTTTGAGAGTTTTTGGCTGAAAATAGGGATTCTCAAAAATAATGTCTTCAGGTCGCAATCCTAAGGCGTTCCATACAGAAGATCTATTATTTAACACAAGATTCTCAAATTGGAGACCCATGACACCTTCCCATCCGGGCATATTGAAAGGATTCATGGTCTTGAATAATCCCTTTTTGATTCTTCTTAAGGAGGGGAGGATGTATTTGAGATAGTACCGTAGATAGTTATCGCGAATCCGATACTTGCTTGATTTTAACTCCTCTCCTGACTGCAGGGACCAAGTATGCTCTCGCTCTAAAAATCCTGAAATAATGAGATCTTCAAGATAGTCACTTAACGGACCTCCGCTAGAATATTGAATATGATCAGCAATCTCCTCATATTCTTTGGGCCCATCTTTTAATGACTCTACTATTTTTTTACAAATAGGTGCCCTTTTGCCAAACAGGTCGTGAAAAATATATTTAAATTCATCGACAAAAAGACCATCCGGCTCAAAGCACAGCTTTCGAATATTTTCATGGGCCGGTAATGAGGGATTGATCTGCTGAATATACCAGGGAACGCCCCCAGTTACTGCCAAAAGCATAAATTTCTCTTGCGCGGAACCTTTGAAACCATAGGCCTCTAATAAGGTATTGCACTCGGGTAAAGAGAGCTCCCCAAGGCTAAGCTTAAGCGAAATTCGCCCAAAAAAACCCGTACTGCAAATAATGTTCTTTTCAATCCATGCAGACATCGAACCGCAGAGGATAGAACATGCTGCTCCCATACGATTTTAAGCTTACCTAAAAATACAGCATCTTTCGATCCCATCCAGGTAATTTCATCAAATAGAATAACAATTTCTTTATTTTTAGTCGTTTCTGCAACTATGGTAAATAAATCACCCCAATCTTTAAGGCTTTGTAATCCCGGAATACCCAGCTGTTGCTGTATCTGACGAGCAAATTCAGCTCTCTGCGCTTGGGCAGTTGTTTGCCTGGTTGGAGCTACCCCCTCAAACCGAAGAAAGTTTTTTCCTTTAGCAAATTCCTCTATAAGACGGCTTTTTCCTATACGCCTACGACCTTTGATGACAACAAGTGCAGCTGTTTTTTTGGATAAAAGCAACTTAAGCTCTTTTAGTTCTTGCTTCCTGCCAATGAATAGATTTTTTTTACCCACCTGTTATCCCTCCTATATCTTACGCCAAATCACCATTTTGCCTTTTGGCGTAAGATAAATGCAAGCAAACATGTTACGCCAAATCGCTATTCTGCTTTTTGGCGTAAGATGAGTTTGTAACAAACTGAATATTAGTAAGTAAAAAACTGGAATTTAGACTGTCAANNGGTTGACTTAAGCAGATAATTCAAATAAAACCTTTTCTACCTCTTAACCTGCTCGATTAAGGTATGTACAAACTTCTCTCCGTGAGGGGTTAAGAACACAGCGCTATGCTCCCCTTTTTTGATAAAGTTTGTCTGGGCGAGCATTCGTACTATGTTATCGACACTTTTGTCATTTTGACCCATGGATTGACCCACTTCATAGCGATCTATTTCGGCATAGGGGTTACCCTGCCTCTCTGCAAGTCCGAGTAGTTTTACTAGGTAAAGCTCATCTTTTGTTAGGCTTTTACTTGCCATTACGAATTCCTTTGTTTTTTAAGACGGGCCCCAAGGGGGGTGTCTTCAATGATATATCCTCGAGAAAGAATCAGGTCCCTATAGTGATCTGATTCTTTCCAGTTTTTTTGCTCTCTTGCGTTTTGTCTTTTTTCTAGAGCCTCTACTAGATCTTGCGGGATGGGCTCTTCTTTAGGGGCAAGAGGTATTACATGTAACACTGTATCGATGGAGGCAAGTGTTTTAAGCACGGACTGAGCTTCTTCTTTAGAAACCTTGCTCGCGTCGCAAAGGATATTAATTTCCCTTACGGCTTCAAATAAAGCGGCAAGCGCAACTGAAATGTTAAGATCATCTGCCATCGCCTCTGTAAAAGAAGTGAGGAGCTTGTTTAGCACAAGCGTTACGAATCCGTGAGATTCCAGCTCATTTATGGTATGCAATCTTTTAACGAAGGCATCTAGTCTGTCGAGAGAATTTCTCGCGGCATCAAGCCCTTCAAAGGTAAAGTTCAGTTGCACTCTGTAGTGTGTTTGCATAAGGATATAACGAACTTCAGCGCCTGAGTAACCTTTATTTAGAAGGTCACGCAGCGTATAGAAGTTGTTGAGACGCTTAGACATCTTTTTATGGTCGACAAGAAGATGCTCGGAGTGAAGCCAATGTTTAACAAAATGTTTTTCAGAATAGGCTTCACACTGGGCTATCTCATTTTCATGGTGGGGGAACATATTATCGACACCACCTACGTGGATGTCGATTGACTCACCCAGAAGCTCCATTGCCATAGCAGAGCACTCGATATGCCAGCCGGGCCGGCCTATACCAAAAGGGCTTTCCCAAAAGATATCTCCATCTCTTGTAGCATCGTGCGCTTTCCAGAGAACAAAGTCTGAGGCTTGGTCTTTATCATAATCGTCGGCCGCTATCCTATCGGAGGCGCCAGCTAGTAGCTCATCCAAGTGGAGATGGGAGAGTCTTCCATAAGAGGGGAACTTTTTTATGGAAAAGTAGATACTCCCCTCAGATCCTTTGTAAGCAACACCCTTCTCCAGTAACGTTTCTATGATGTGGATCATGTCGGGAATATAGTCGGTAGCTTTTGGGTAGTGCTCCGCCCTTTCAATACCTAAAGTGTCTAGATCTTCAAAGAAAGCCTTGGTAAAGGGAGCTGTGAACTCAGCCAAGGAAATATTGTTATCTAGAGCGCCTCTTAGGGTTTTATCATCGAGGTCTGTAAGGTTCATTACCTGCTCGATCTCCATACCAAAAAATTTGATCGTCCTTCGGAGGACATCTTCAAATACATACGTCCTAAAATTGCCTATGTGGGCAAAATTATACACGGTAGGACCGCAGGTATACATGAGAACGGTATGGCCGTTTAAGGGAGACACCGGCTCGAGAGCTCGAGACTCCGTATTATAAAGGAGTAAATCAATTTTTTTAGTATTCATCAATTGCCACATAAGTATTTTTCATCGAGAAGACGATAATCGGTCTTACCCACGCCCGTCAAGGGGATCTCGCTTAAAGAGTGTATTTGAGAAATTTTTATGATCCTTCCCCAGCCGGCATCCTTTAAAAAGGCGTTGATTTCCTCTCTTACAGCCGGAAATGTGGTAAAAAGGATGAGCTCGGGCTTATCCCTGTCTTTTTCTTTCATGCTAAGAGCAATAGGGGTTCCAGAAAATTCTTTGGGGAGGAGATTCTTGCCCTTGGCAAAAAGGAGTATCTCTTCTTCAAGGCCCCCAAGGCTTACCATCTCCCCACCGACCTTTACAAAGCGCTTTAAACGCCCTGTAAGGATTAGATTACCGGACTCTTCGAGATAGCCCATATCTCCAGATAAGTACCAGCGACTCCCCTCTATTTCTAAAAATGGTGAGTGTAAGCTCCCTCCTAAATACCCTGAAAAAACATTAGCCCCTTTAATGCAGATCTCCCCTTCCTGAGCACAGGAGAGTTTTTGCCGAGTCGTGGGATCAACGATCAAGATCTCTACGCCGGGAAGGGGGCGACCGACCCCTCTTAGAGGCTCGAAAGGACGGGATAAAGTAACGACAGGTGAGCACTCGGTAATTCCATACCCCTCTAAGAATTTAGTGCGAGGAAGATTGAGTGTGATGTAGTCTAGCAACTCTTTGGGAGCTCTTTCAGCTCCCGCTACAATCAATCTTAAAGACTCTAAATCTGCAGGACTTGCAACTGCGAATAAAGATCTAATAAAACTTGGCGCGCAGAAAAAAAAGGTGGGGCGTACCCTCCCTATATCTTCTGCCATACCATGACTATTATTGGGATCGGGGGCATAAAAGACTTTAAGCCCTGAAAGGATCGGCATGAGTCCTGTCATGGAAAATCCAAAAGAATGAAAGGGGGGCAGGACTCCGTAGAGACAGTCTCTCCTTTTAAACTTCACACAGGAAAGAGCAGATGTTTGATCAAACAAGATATTTTCATGAGACAGGGGAACGGCTTTTGGTAAAGACTCTGTCCCACTGGTAAATAAAATAACTGCAGGATCTGAGGAGGATAGAAGATTTAACCCAAGCTCCCTTAAAAGGCTTTCCGTTTTTTTGTAGCTTTTAGCTACAGCTCTGAGCTTATCAAAGGAAGAGATCCCCTGGCGGACATCTTCTAAATAGACAAGTTTGGGCTCGATTTTGCCAAGCCCCCTCATTTCTAACTTATCAAGAAAGGCTCGTGAGGTGATAGCAGTAGAGAGTTGCGTAACATCGGCTGCATAATCCAGCCCCCTGACGCCTGTTGTCCAATTGAGCATCACAGGCACTTTTTTAGCGAGCAGCACAGCAAGAATGGTGGTATAAGCCCCAACGGACGAGGGTAGCATGATACCGATCCTATCACCGGGCAGCTTTGCAATCTTTCGAGAAAGGGCTATGGCTGCTATTTTCATTTTTTTATAACTGACAATACCGGACAGGTTATCGGCGGCAGCCGATACATTACCCATTACTTCGCAAGCGTTTAAAAAGGCCTCTTGGATGGTCTTTCCATGAGGGGCTCTAACAGTTTTACGCAAAGGTTCATGGGGCCAAGAAAATTTCTTTTTGTGTTTTGTAATAGTAGCTTTTTCTGTCTTCCTTTTATCTCCAGAGATCGCTTGCAGAATATCTTCCACTGTTTGAAGCTCACCTGGGGCAAAATCACATACCTCAAATTTTCGATCTAAAAAGATGTGGACATTGGCTACATCTAAGGAATCGAGTCCCAGATCTGTTGACAGATTGCTTTTTCGAGTAATCGTATGAATATCAATCTTTGCTAACGAGGAGAGCTCCTCTTTTACTTGTTGCTCAATTTCTTTAGAAACTAGTACTTGCTCAGCATCTTCTAAAAAGTCACCTGAAGATAAAGCATGTGTCATCGGAGGAAAATCTTCTTTAAAGGCGCTATAGGATACAAGGGACAGAGGTTCCGGGCCCGGCTCCGGGTACCTGTTATACCAATCTTCTAAATACTTATTAAAGACAAGGCGAGAGGACTTTACGGGAAGGTCTTTTGGTGCTAGAGCAATTTCTAAAAGAACCTTTCTTCTAGGAGCGAAAAAAATGCCATTTTTGAGTAGTTTAAAAAAGCCGGTAAAAAGTGTTTTGCCAAAATCGGGACTTTTTCCGGTATGGGCCCGAGAAAAGCTGCTACCCCAAAGGCCTGTGGTCCTTATAAGAACTACATCTATCTCAGGGGAAGATTCTAGAAGGCTATGGACAAAGGAGGCTCCCCCAAGAAGCTCTTTGCCCGATGACTTTAGCTTTCCTGATGGGTAGATGACAAAACTATCCCCCGACTCTATGCACCTGAGCACATCGTTAAATATTTTAGCAACTTCCTTACCTCTCCAGACATTGGCCTTTTCTTCCATTGTAGGGATCGGCAATGCGCCAATTAAATCCAGAATCCACTGAAACCCCTTTAGTCGATAAAAATGATCTACAACCATAGGTCTAGGAGAATATTTCGGACCTAAATAGGCCATGAGAAGAATCGGATCTATTTCAGCCGGATGGTTCGGAAGAAAAAGAACCCCCTTATTAGAGAGGAGTTTTTCAAAGATTTCTTTTTCCCCTTTTATCGTTACACTGTAACGCAAAGAAAGAAGTCCTCTTGCAATTCCGAAGGCAAGCGATCTAAGTAAGTAAAAGCGTTTTTGCACCGTAATCCTTGTCTAATTTCCCTATACGTATCATGCCAAATTTTTTTAGAATTGCAAAGGCAAAAAACAGCAACTGAAATATTCTTTTTTGGAAACCTCTTCTAAAAAAATATTTGTTAAAAATATCATGACTCTATATGAACAGTTTTTTAACAAAAAAAACTTGGAGGTATTTATGGCCAAAATAGCAAGCAACGGCTCACAACAACCAAATTATGTATATCAAGCTCACTCGAAAAATCAACAAGGACCGAGTGGATTAACGGCAGAAGCTTCAACACTTGCAAACAAGGTTAAATCTGCGGCTCTACCAACCATTAAATTAACAAATCAACTTTCCTATTCAAGAAAATATCCCAATAGCATTGCCAAAGAAGTGGGTAGTGTAGCGGCTGAGGCGTTTGAAAAATTAGCGCAAATATTTAAAGCAAAAAGAACTAAAACCCCGCAAAGATAAAATCTTTAGCGAGGCTTTTAGCTAAGCAGAAGCTTAAGAAGATCCCCGATAATAAAGGGAACAGCTCCGAGCATGAAGGCGGATGTCCATCCTATGAAGGTAGATAGTCCTGCAACCCCAAAAAAGTAAATTAAAGCGTTGCCTGCCGCCATGGCAAAAAAGGCTTTTACAGCCGTTTTTTGTTTCATGTTTTCTACAAGATAGCCGGTAAAAAAGGCTGCCGCTACATACCCAAGTAAATATCCACCAGTCGGCCCCGCAAGACATAGAAGGCCCGCGGTTCCTCCTGCAAACACAGGAAGACCCATCGCCCCTTGTACTAAAAAGGCTACCACCGCAAGGGCCCCTCTTTTACTTCCAAGCATTGCTGCAAGTAAGAGAATCACATTGCACTGCACGGTAAGCGGCACTGGAGTAAAGGGCAGGGGAAAAGAGATCTGCGAGCATAGGCTGATTAAAACACTCGCGCCAAGAACCGTTATAGCCTGTTTAACCCGCGAAGCACCCTGCAGCTCCTTATAAGAAGAAAGAGAAATACTACTTGTTGTCATAAAAATTTTCCTTGTCAAAGTAAGCTATAAAGATAGCATATTAAGGCTTTATTTTCTACAGTTTCACAAACGCTCTTACTTCTCTAAACAACTACACCTACAAACCAGCTCTATACTAGCTCTCAATCAAAAATGTAGAAATAGGTCTTGTCGGTGAAGGGGATGGAGTCTGCTCAAGTACATCAGAGCTAGGGGTCTCTGCCGGACTTAAACAATGTGAGGATCCAA